>JAWOGT010000145.1:0-3233 GCA_046496585.1 Halopseudomonas sp. | reverse complement strand
GTTGTTGAGGCGCTCAAGAAAGGCACAGGCATGTCCGGGACCCCTCTTATATTTAACGATCTCGACTTTATGGCCGGTACATGGGTCAAGGATGAGGCTTGCGAACAGGCTCTTAAAGAATTTGACCGCATCGATGAGGATATGTGGAAATGAAGGTTCTTGTTGATACAAACCGCTATCGCGACCTGTGTGAAGGCGACCCTGCAGCATTGAAGGTGATTCAGCAGGCGGCAAAACTTTATTTAATGGATAATTTCAAGAATCTGAACGATAGTGCAGGCCACAACAAAGGGGATCTGCTGTTATGCCAGGTAGCTGGACGCCTGGTTAAATCAGTGCGCCGAGGTGATACGGTTTCACGGCTGGGCGGTGATGAATTTGTGCTGGTGTTCGAGAATCTCAGTGCGGACAAACAGGTGGCGGCCAGCCAGGCGGAGGCGGCGGCGGAAAAAATCATCGCGCGGTTAAGGGAAGGCTTTGATCTGGATGGCTTGGTTTACAACGGCTCGGCCAGTATTGGTGTGACCATGTTCAACAGCGCACGCTGCACCAGTGAGGATTTGTTAAAACAAGCCGATATGGCCATGTACAAAGCCAAAGCGGCTGGCCGTAATGGTGTGCATTTCTTTGATCCGCAAATGCAGATCGCCGTCAGTTTGCGCGCGGCCATGGAGCAGGATCTGCACGACGCCATTCAGCAGCAGCAGTTTCAGCTGTACTACCAGAAGCAGGTTGATCAGCAGGGACGGGTGATCGGCGCTGAAGTGCTGTTGCGCTGGATGCATCCGCTCAAGGGCCTGGTATCGCCTGCCGACTTTATTCCGCTGGCAGAAGACACCGGCCTTATCGTGCCCATCGGTGAATGGGTGTTGCTCGAGGCGTGCAAGACCCTCGCACAATGGGCCGCTGATCCAGCCAGAGCCGGGCTGTCGATTGCGGTCAATATCAGTGTGGTGCAGTTTAAAAAGAACAATATTGTCAGAACCGTACTCAATGCGCTGAGTGCAACAGGCGCTAATCCGCATCATCTCAAGCTGGAAATTACCGAATCGCTGTTGGCCAATAACGTTCAGGATGTGAAGGCCAAGATGCTGCAGTTGCAGAATCACGGGGTGTCCTTCTCCATTGATGATTTCGGCACGGGGTATTCTTCCCTGTTCTATCTCAAGCAGCTGCCGATTAACCAGTTGAAGATCGACCAGAGTTTTGTCCGCGACATTATCAACAGCCCCAACGATCAGGCGATTGCACAAGCGGTGATCACGCTGGCCAGTTCCATGCAACTGAGTGTGATAGCCGAAGGTGTTGAAACTGAAGAGCAGCGACTGTTACTTCAGGCGCTGGGCTGTGGCGCGTACCAGGGTTATCTGTTCGGCCGGCCCTGTCCGCTGGAAGAGTTGATCCTGTAAACGCTGCAATGTCCGACGACTTCTTCTAGTCCGCGCCGCACCGCTCCAGTAGACTGGCGCCAAATAATATCAGGGAGAGAACATGCGCCACCGTCCTTGGCTTTTGCTGGGTATTGCCTTGGTGGCGCTGGCGTTGTTGGTTAGCGAAGAGATCCAGCATTCCTACTACCAGTCCCGATTTGTCAGTGAGTACGCGTCGCAACTGACCTATGAGTTGGTCGACGGCCCCACTGAGCAGGTCATCTACCCAGAATACGGCCCTTTCGACCAGCGTTACGGTTATACCGCGCTACCGGTTCTGTTGCCGCGCTTGCAGTCCTCAGGTTATTCAGTGGTGGCCCAGGCGCGGTTTTCCGATCCGTTGCTGCGTTATGTCGAGCAGGGTTTTTTTCCGCCCTTCGATGAGAAAACCCAGTCCGGTCTGACTATTCAGGACTGCCGGGGCGAGCCGGTGTTTGCCTTTCATTACCCCGAGCGTTATTACGCGGATTATCAGCAAGTGCCACCGCTGCTGGCCGAGGCACTGCTGTTTATCGAAGATCGTGATTTGTTAAATGATGCGCACCCTAATGCCAATCCGGCGGTTAACTGGCTGCGCCTGGCCGGTGCCTCGGTATCGTTGGCGGGTAGCCGCTTTAACGACGATCGTTCTACCCCGGGCGCGAGCACCATTGCGACGCAGATCGAAAAATTCCGCCATTCCCGTGAAGGCCGCACCCAGAGTCTGCAAGACAAGCTGATACAGATGGGCTCGGCCAGTGTGCGCGCCTATCAAAACGGCCCCAATACCCTGGAAGCGCGCCGGCAGTTGGTGCTGGACTATATCAACACCGTACCCTTGGCGGCGGCCCCGGGGCATGGCGAGGTCAATGGCGTGGGTGACGGTTTGTGGGTCTGGTTTGCTGAAGATATCGAGCGCTTCAGCCGCCGCCTGGCCGGTGACGAAGGCCTGACTAGCCAGGCAGTCGCGCTGCGTCAGGCGCTGGCGCTGATGATTGCCCAGCGCCGACCATCCTACTATCTGCTGCAGGGCCGCGACGATCTGAACGCGCTGATTGACAGCCATTTGCGCTTGTTGACGCGCGACGCTGTCATCGAGCCGGCGCTGCGTGATGCAGCCTTGGCCCAGCCGCTGGTGTTCCGTAACTGGGCCCAGAATCCGCTCCGCCAGCGCTTTGCCGTGGACAAGGCGATTATGGTCGCCCGAGCGCGACTGTCCGGTTTGCTTGGTCAGTCGCAGTATGCGGTCGACCGCTTTGACTTGCAGGCCGACACCAGCTTGCATGGTGAATTACAGCAGCAGGTCAGTGCGTACCTGGAGAGTTTGTCGACGCCGGAGATGGCCGGGCAGATCGGGCTGTTGGGTGAGCGTTTGCTGTCGCCAGAGAAGGTTGGGGATGTGCGTTACAGCTTTACCCTGATGCAGCGCGGCGCCAATGGCAATCAGGTGCGGGTGCAGACCGATAATACCGGACTGCCCTTCGATCTGAACGAAGGCAGCAAACTTGAGCTGGGCTCCACCGCCAAGTTGCGTGTGCTGGCGACCTATCTGGAGATTATTGCCGAGTTGCACGAGCAGCTGAGCGGCGCAGATCAGCAGACCTTGGCCAAGCTGCGCGCTAACAACGAGAATGTCCTGGCGGTGTGGGCGGCCGGTTACTTGAGCGCCCATCCCCAGGCGAGTCTGGCGCAGACGCTGGAGGCGGCGCTGGAGCGACGTTACTCGGCCAACCCGAATGAACGGTTTTTCACCGGCGGTGGCGTACAGCGTTTTGGTAACTTCCGCCGTGAAGATAATGTCCGCAACCCGACGCTGCGCGAATC
>JAWOGT010000139.1:0-4912 GCA_046496585.1 Halopseudomonas sp. | reverse complement strand
TTGCGCTTTCGCTGGGAATCGCTGCTGGTGCTGTTGGCCTTGTTTGTCGGCAGTGGCTGGCTGTTCAGCGTCCTCCCCAGTGAATACACCCCGCGTGAGGACCGGGGTGCATTCTTTATCATCGTCAACGGGCCGGAAGGCGCGACCTACGATTACATGAGCAACTACATGGATGAGATCGAGTCGCGCATGATGCGCTACGTTGACGAGGGCGAAGTAACTCGCCTGCTGGTCCGGGCGCCGCGCTCCTTTGGCGCAGTAACCAGCTTCAATACCGGGATCGTGATCGTGGTGCTGGAAGACTGGGGCAAGCGCCGCTCCGGCTGGGAGATTATGAATAATGTGCAGCGCGATCTGGCCGATCTGACCGGCGTCAGGGCCTTTCCGGTGATGCGCCAGGGCTTTGCCGGGGGCCAGGCGCAGGCTTTCCGCCTGGTCATCGGCGGCGCAAGTGACTACGCACAACTGGCCGAGTGGCGGGATACGCTGTTGCAGAAGATCGCTGAGGACAATCCGGGGCTAAGCAATATCGACTCCGACTACAAGGAAACCCAGCCGCAGCTTGAAGTGCGCATCGACTACGATGCGGCCGCCGACCTGGGCGTCAGTATCAGCACTATCGGCCGCACGCTGGAGACCATGCTCGGTTCCAGGCGGGTGACCAGCTATATCGACGCAGGTGAAGAGTACGACGTTATTCTCGAGGGGGATCGGACCGAGCAACGCGCCGCCAGCGTTGTGGACGCTATCTACGTGCGTTCAGACATCAGTGGCGAGTTGGTCCCGCTGTCCAATCTGGTGACGCTGGAAGAATACGCGGGGTCGACTAGTCTGAATCGTTATAACCGCAACCGCGCCATCACCATCGAGGCTTCCCTGGAGGATGGCGTGGCGCTGGGCGCTGCCCTCGACCATGTCGAGCAATTGGCCCGCGAACATCTGCCGGAGAATCTGGTGATCGACTACAAGGGCCAGTCGCTGGATCTGCGCAAGGCCGGAGGCTCGCTGCTGTTCGTGTTTATTCTCGGTTTAATGGTGGTGTTCCTGGTGCTGGCGGCCCAGTTCGAGAGTTTTGTGCATCCGCTGGTGATTATGCTTGGAGTGCCGATTGCCATCGGTGGCGCCTTGCTGGGGCTGTGGGTGACCGGCAACAGCCTCAACCTGTATAGCCAGATCGGGCTGGTCATGCTGATCGGGCTGGCGGCCAAGAATGGCATCCTGATTGTCGAATTTGCCAACCAGTTGCGCGATGCCGGCCGGCCCTTTGATGAAGCGCTGCTCGAGGCCAGTACCCTGCGCCTGCGGCCGATTCTGATGACCGGGGTAACCACCGTGGCGGGGGCCGTGCCGCTGGTGCTGGCCTTTGGCGCCGGAGCGGAAACCCGTTCGGTGATCGGTATCGTGGTGGTCTCGGGCGTCAGTGTGTCGATGCTCCTGACCCTGTTCGTGATTCCGCTGTTGTACAGTCTGCTGGCACGCGGGACCGGTTCACCTGACGCCGTACATCAACAGCTCGAAGCGCAGCTCGACGACAGTGCCAAGCGCTAAAGTGCGTTTGCGTGCGGGATATTCATCGCAGTGATGATCCGTTCTCATTGTCAAGCAAATAGCTGAGGCAGGCGTGCACAATGCTCCGGGGTGACTGCATAATGGGTCGCAGTCTTGCGGGGGCCAGGTGCCGCTGATTGACACACAACAATAAGCCCAAGTCATGGAGTCGAATATGTCCAAACCCGAATTGCCTGGTTGGCGCTGGGGGTTTTTTACCTTCCGCCTGCCGTTCTATCACACCCGATTCTATTGGCAGGAAGCCATGCAGGGCTTGTTTGTGGCGGCTGCGACCGGTCTGGCGTTGGTGCCGTTGATGATGGAGTTCTTCGGGCTTGCCTTTGAAGAAGCGGTGGCGGTGTCAATGATCCATTCTGCGATCATTTCATCGGCGATTATCATCTTCGGTGAACCCTACGCGCCGGGGTGGATTACTCCGGCGTTGCCCCTGGTACTGGCCTATGTATTGGGTGGCTACGATGATCCGGTTTCCCGCTGGCAGGCGATGACCGCACTGTCACTGAACTTTGCCGCGCTGTTGTTTATTCTGGGTATTTCCGGGCTCGGCAAGAAATTCGTGCTCTGGCTGCCGGATACGCTCAAGGCCGGTATCATTCTTGGCGCCGCGATCGCGGCACTCAAACGGGTATTTATCGACGACGCCGAGCGCTTTTTGCTGCAGCAACCCATTGCCATTACCCTGGCCTGCGCCGTGTGCCTGATCTTCGCCTTCTCGGTGCCGATGCAGAAGCTCAAGCTGAAGTACAAGGCGTTTGCGATCATTGGTGCGCTGGGTCTGCTACCGGGTTTTATCCTCGCCGCGGTCGTTGGTCCGATGGTCGGCGAGGTGACCTATGACATCCAGTGGGGCATCCTGATCCCGCCGGTGGGCGCTGCCTGGGCGCAAATGTCGCCTTTTGCAATTGGCTGGCCCAGTCTGGAAATGTTCCTGCAGGGCATCCCGCTGGCGATCATCACCTATGTGATTCTGTTTGGCGACATGGTCACCGGCAATGAGGTCATCCGTGACGGTCTGACCGCGCGCCATGATGAGCATGTCGACATCAATCCGACCCGCACGCATATCTCCGTAGCGATTCGCAACGCGATAATGGGTGTGACTGCGCCGTTTTTCCCGACCCAGGGCACCATGTGGACCGGCGTGCAGGTGATCATCGTGCAACGCTGGAAGCTCGGCAAAGAGAACATGAACAGCCTGCACAGCGGCCTGTCGTCCTACTACCTGATGGGTATTCCGGTCATGTTCTTCGTGCTGCCGTTGCTGACTGGTCTGCAGCCGCTGCTGGGTATCGCCCTGTCGCTGACGCTGGTACTGACCGGGTTTGCCTGCGCCTATGTAGCCATGTCGATCCCGCAGAACAACACCTCGCGGGGCACAGTCGTGCTGATTGGTGCCGCACTGGCCTTCTTCGAGCCCTGGATCGGTCTGACCTTCGGGGTACTGGCGACACTGCTGCTGGTGGGCTGGGACGTCAACCGCGATCCGATTCCGCACGAAGACTGAGTGACTGGAGGGCCTTCGGGCCCTCCAGTGGCAAGCGGCAAGCACAATGATATCTGCTGCAATGGTATGGCCATGGGTAAAGGCTTGACATCGTCAGGTCAGGAATCACACTAGGCCAGCGCTTGCCGCTTGCCGTTTTTCCTAAGGAACACCCGTGCGCCCCAATACTGATAGTCAATATACCGGTGGGCCGATCAACTGGCGCATCATGACCAGCCTGATCCCCTATCTCAGTGAGTTTCGCGGCCGCGTTGCATTGGCCATGGGTTTTCTGCTGGTCGCCAAACTCGCCGGTGTCGCGGTGCCCTGGGCGCTGAAGTTGATCGTCGAACATTTTGAGACCACCACGGATGCGCTGGTGCTGGTCCCGGTGGCGCTGTTGGCGATGTACGGCTTGCTGCGTTTCTCCGGGGTGTTTTTCTCCGAACTGCGCGACGCAGTGTTTGCCCGGGTTGCCGAGCGGGCGATGCGCCGGGTATCCCTGCGCGTATTCGAACATCTGCATCGCCTCGATCTGGGCTTTCACCTGTCACGCCGCACCGGCGGCCTGGCCCGCGATATCGAGCGCGGCACCAGCGGCATCAGTTTTCTGTTGCGCTTTATGGTCTTCAATATCATTCCTACACTGCTTGAGATCGGGCTGATTACGGTCATTCTGCTGGCCAACTTCAGCCCCATGTATGCGCTTACCGTGCTGGGCTCGGTGCTGTTATACGGCGCCTTTTCGATCTGGTGTACCGAATGGCGTAACCGCTTTGTGCGTGAGAGCAACAAGCTGGATAACAGCTCCAATACCCGAGCGGTGGATAGCCTGCTCAATTACGAGACGGTCAAGTATTTCGGTAATGAACGCTTTGAGGCGCAGGAGTACGACACGCACCTCGAAGGCTGGGAAGCGGCGCGGATGAAGAACCGCCTGTCGTTGGCCGCGTTGAATTCCGGACAGGCGCTGATCATTGCCGGGTCGGTGACGCTGATGATGTTCATGGCCGCCAACCAGGTGGCGGCCGGCGCCATGACCCTGGGTGAGCTGGTGATGATCAACGCCTATATGATTCAGCTGTTTGTGCCCTTGGGGTTTCTCGGTTTTATCTACCGCGAAATCCGCGAGGCACTGACTAACATCGAGCGTCTCTTCGGGCTGCTGGAGGCGCCGGTCAAGGTGGCCGATGCTGCCGATGCCCAGCCGCTGCAGATCAGTGGCGGCGCGGTGGAATTCGAGCAGGTCAGCCACGCCTACGACCCGGCTCGGCCGATCCTGCAGGGGGTCGATCTGCATATCCCGGCAGGCCATACCCTGGCGATAGTTGGCCCCAGCGGGGCTGGCAAATCCACGCTGGCGCGGTTGCTGTTTCGCTTTTATGACGTCTCTGGCGGCGCCATCCGGATTGACGGGCAGGATATCCGCAGCGTAACCCAGGACAGCCTGCGCCAGGCCATTGGCGTGGTGCCGCAGGACACAGTGCTGTTCAACGACACTATTGGCTACAACATTGCCTACGGCAAACCCGGCGCGACGGAAGAAGCCATCTGGACCGCACTGCGCATGGCGCAACTGGAACATTTTGTCCGGCAGCTGCCGCAGGGGCTGGCCACCCAGGTCGGCGAGCGAGGGTTGAAGTTGTCCGGTGGTGAAAAGCAGCGTATTGCCATTGCTCGGGTCTTGCTGAAGAACCCGCCGATTCTGATTCTCGACGAGGCGACATCGTCGCTGGATACCCATGCCGAGCGGTTGATCCTTGACGCCTTGAATCTGGTTTCACAAAAACGCACGACCCTGGCGATTGCCCATCGCCTGTCGACCATCGTGCACGCCGAGCGCATTCTGGTGCTGGACCA
>JAWOGT010000120.1:0-3815 GCA_046496585.1 Halopseudomonas sp. | reverse complement strand
AGCGCGATCCGGCTGGCCCGCGGCTATACCGGACGTGACAACATCATCAAATTCGAAGGCTGCTACCACGGGCATTCCGACAGTCTGCTGGTCAAGGCCGGCTCAGGCGCGTTGACCCAGGGTGTGCCGGATTCGGCCGGCGTGCCAGCCGATTTCGCCAAGCACACGCTGACCCTACCATTCAACGATATTGCTGCAGTCAAGCAGCTGCTGGCCAAGGCCGGCAAAGACGTCGCCTGCATTATCGTTGAGCCGGTAGCCGGGAATATGAACTGCGTACCGCCGGCACCGGGTTTTCTCGACGGCTTGCGCAGCCTGTGTGACGAACATGGCGTAGTACTGATTTTTGACGAAGTCATGACCGGTTTCCGGGTGGCCCTGGGCGGCGCGCAGGCGCACTACGGGGTGACCCCAGACCTGACCACCTTCGGCAAGATCATTGGCGGCGGTATGCCGGTGGGCTGCTTCGGCGGCAAACGCGAGATCATGCAGGTCATTGCACCACTGGGCCCGGTGTATCAAGCCGGCACCCTGTCGGGTAATCCGCTGGCCATGGCCGCAGGCCTGACCACGCTGAAACTGATCAGCCGCCCGGGCTTTCATGCCGAACTGAGCGACTACACCAGCCGCCTGCTGGCCGGCATGCAGGAGCGTGCCGACGCCGCCAGCATACCGTTCGTCACCACCCAGGCCGGCGGCATGTTTGGCCTGTACTTTTCCGGCGCGGATGACATCGTCACCTTCGATGACGTCATGGCCAGCGATGTGCAACGCTTCAAGCGCTTTTTCCATGGCATGCTGGATAACGGCGTGTACCTGGCGCCGAGCGCCTTTGAAGCGGGCTTCACCTCGATTGCGCATGGCGACACCGAGCTGCAGCTGACCCTGGACGCCGCAGAAAAGGCCTTTGCCGCGCTATGACAGCCCTGAGCTATGTGCTGCTGGCGGCCGCTGCCGTGGGGCTCTGTTTCTGGCTCTGGCAGCGCAAGCGCCAGCTCAACATCGAAGCCCAGGGTGCACTCAAAGCCAGCCTGGTGGCGCTGCTGCTGGTCGCCAGCAGCGCGCTGTTGCTGGGCCTGGCTGGCTGGGGCGCCAGCCAGGCCAGCCTCGAGCATGCGCAACGGATCATGGGTCTGGCGGCGCAGCATATGAGCTTGCCGCTGCTCGGGCTAGCCTGCCTGGTACTGGGCCGCGGGCTGCGCTTCAAACCGGTGATCTGGAGCCAGATCATTCTCGGCCTGCTGGCGTTCTACGAGCTGTCACGCTATCTGGAATGGCAGGCCGGCTATCAATGGCTGGTCAATCTGCTCGGTGCAGCCTGCCTGGCGCTGATCGCCTTTAGCTATCGGCGTCAGGATCTGCGCATCAGTGTGCTGTGTCTGGTCGGACTGATCAGTCTGCTGGCCCCGGCGCTGCTCTACAGCCAGCTGCCCTTGGCCAGCCTGCTCAATAGCAGCCTGCAGGCCAGCTGGCTGCTGCCCGGCTTCGTCGGTTGCGCGCTGGCAGTTGGTCTGCTGGCAGAACAGGCGCACAATACCGATGCCAACAGCCATCACCGCGGACCCAAGGCCGCCTCTGACCCATGACAACTCGACTGCCTCTCCGACGACTGCGTTATTGCCTGCTGGCACTATGCCTCAGCCCCGCCCTGGTCATGGCCCAGAACGGCAATAATCCGCTGCTGGTCAGCACCGAGGAGCGCTGCGCGATCAATCGGGTCGACGATGAAAGCCTCGACCTGGCCATTCAGGCCTGCGCAGCCGCCGCCGACAACGGCGACCTGCAGGCGCAGTTCGAGATGGGTGAGCTGTATCACCGCGGCGAGCGGGTAGACAAGGATATCGAGCAGGCGTTGGCCTGGTTTGAGCAGGCCTCCATCCAGGGTCACCCCGGCGCCCAGTACCAACTTGGCCTGATGCACTACCAGGGTGAAGGGGTGCCGCGCAATCTGCCGCAGGCCTATATCATTCTCAAGATGGCGGCCGTCAATGGCAAGGATGAGGCCATGGATGCCAGCGATCAGGTGGCACTGCAAATGAACGCGAAGGAGCTGGACGTCGCCACCCAGGTGCTGGGCACCCTGTTTCGCAACTATCTGGCGCACATCCGCGAGGCACAACTGCAGGGTACGCCCGTGCCGGCGCCGGCACCGGAGACTGAAGCGCGAGACCCACAACTGGACTCGAGCTTCGGCCCGGTCCAGCCGCTCGACTGAGCAGGCTTGACCGGGCCGCACGATCAGCTCGGCTGCGGCGGCATCGGAAAGTTCATGACATTGCCGCCGCCCTTGGCCTCGCTGATCTTCGCCTGACCGATGCGCTCGACCTCATCAATCCGCACGATCGACTGCAGCGGAATGAAGCTGCGTTCCACCCCCTCGAACTGGGTTTTGAGTTTTTCTTCGGCAGGATCAACCAGCAGCTGTGAGCGCTCACCGAACAACAATTCCTCTATTTCCAGAAAGCCCCAGAGATCACTCTGGAAGATATGCCGAGCATAGAGCTCGTATACCTGACCCTGGTTGAGGAAAATAACGCGGAAAATCGGCTGTTTATCTTTGCTCATCGTGGAACCATCAAACCTGTATCTTGGGCGAGCCGAACAGGCTGGTTCGGCGGTCGCGGATGATAGCACAGCACGGGACATGCGCCGCCCCATCAGTGTATAATTCCGCTTTTTACAAGGTTACGCTCAGCATATCCCATGGCCAAGAAACTCTTTATTCAGACCCACGGTTGCCAGATGAACGAGTATGACAGCTCGCGCATGGCTGACCTGCTCGGCGAAAATCAGGCAATGGAGCTGACCGATCGCCCGGACGAGGCAGATGTCATTCTGCTCAATACCTGCTCGATTCGCGAAAAGGCCCAGGAAAAGGTGTTTTCCGAACTCGGCCGCTGGCGACCGTTGAAAGACAAGAACCCCGACCTGATTATCGGTGTTGGCGGTTGTGTGGCCAGCCAGGAAGGCTCGGCCATCCGCGATCGCGCGCCCTTTGTCGATGTGGTGTTTGGCCCGCAGACCCTGCATCGCCTGCCCGAGATGATCGACGCCGCGCGCACCACGCGCAAACCGCAGATCGATGTGTCGTTCCCGGAAATCGAGAAATTCGACCGTCTGCCCGAGCCGCGCGTCGATGGCCCCACCGCCTTTGTGTCGATCATGGAAGGCTGCAGCAAATATTGCAGCTTCTGTGTGGTGCCCTATACCCGCGGTGAGGAGGTCAGCCGTCCGTTTGACGACGTACTGGCCGAATGCATTCACCTGGCCGAAAACGGCGTGCGTGAAATAACCCTACTGGGCCAGAACGTCAACGGCTATCGCGGCCAGACCCACGATGCCAAGGTCGCCGATCTGGCTGACCTGATCCGGGTGATCGCGGAAATCGACGGCATCGACCGGATCCGCTATACCACCTCGCACCCGCTGGAATTTTCCGACAGCCTGATTCTGGCCCACGCCGAAGTCCCGGAACTGGTCAAATATCTGCACCTGCCCGTACAGTCCGGCTCGGACCGGATACTGGCAGGCATGAAGCGCAACCATACGGCACTGGAATACAAGTCGCGCGTACGCAAACTGCGCGCCGCCGTGCCGGACATGATTCTCAGCTCGGATTTCATCATTGGCTTCCCTGGCGAAACCGACAAGGATTTTGAGCAGACCATGAAGCTGATCGAAGACGTGGGCTTTGATTTCTCCTATTCGTTTATCTACAGCGCGCGGCCGGGCACCCCGGCCTCTGACCTCGGTTGGCGTGGTGTCTGCCAGGTCAGAGGCCGGGGTGCCCGGCCGCGCGCTGTAGATAAACGAAT
>JAWOGT010000112.1:0-3231 GCA_046496585.1 Halopseudomonas sp. | reverse complement strand
GGTCGAGTATAGACCGTATAAAGCACCTTTTCGCTGGCTGGTGCCCGCTCCTCGCCGATACCTGCGTGCAGCGTTCGCTGCCGCGCACTGATCGCCGCTCAGTCGTGGCACGGCCCCCGCATGCGGCGCTGCGACAGGCTCGTCGGCGCACTTTTCACGCCCAGCCCTGCCATGTAATGACCTAGCGGTTTCTGCACAGGTCAGGCTGCTAAAGCGTACGTTTCAGCAGGCGTTCTCATACCGAGCGCCTGGTGCGGGCGCCGGTGGTTATAGAACTGGATCCAGTCAGCGATGATTCGCATCGCATGCTGCTGGGTCTCGAAGCGGTGACGATGCACACACTGTTCCTTCAAGGTCCGGATAACGCGCTCGACCGTGCCGTTATGGGCGATACCGATCGCGCCTTGGAGTGGCTGAACAAATCAGCGCAGGAACAAGGCGGAGCATTCGGTCCAACAGACCGCTTACTACAACCCCTGGCCGACGATCCACGCTGGCTGCGGCTGTTGGAGTCGATTGGTAGAACGCCTGGCCAATGGGATAGCGTCGAGTTCAAGGTGAAGCTGCCGGCGCAGTGAACGGGCACCGCTCGGGCTATGCAGAGGTCAAGGGATTCCAGTGGATTGCAAGCACGGGCTCACGGGAGAGTGATTATGGACAAGGTACGAGGGAGCTGCGTCCCATTCGGGCTGCTGGCAGGACTGCTGATTTCGACGTCCACTTTTGCGGAAGAGAGGACCATAGAGGTCACTGGGACATTCGCGAAAGCGGCTTCTTACGCCGCAGCAGCGCCTCCTGCGCCGCCTTCAGCCGAGCCGCGCGCACCTACTGAGACCCGTTTCGGGATCACCCTGGAGGATCCGGATCGCTGGCTCGAAGACCAGCAAAATCCGGCTGCCCAAGACTGGGTTAAGGGCCAGGCCGACTACACGCGGGCAGTGCTCGATGCGATTCCTCTGCGCGCTGAGGTGCTGGCTGATCTTGAGCGCCTCGAGAAGGTGACCAGCGCGCGTCTGCAGGATGTAGTGCTGATGCAGGGTGAGCGGCTGCTGATCCGCCGCCAGGAAGCGGGCATGCAGACCAGTCGGCTGTACCTGCGCGAGGGCTGGGATGGCAGCGACCGCCTGCTGCTCGATCCGGAGGACTGGAAGAAGAAGACCGGCAATCCTCACGCCATCAACTACGCGGTGCCTTCGCCGGATGGCCGCCATGCGGTCGTCGGTTTGTCAGATTCCGGCTCCGAGATGGCCGTGGCCTATGTCATCGAGCTCGCCAGCGGAAAGCAGGTCGGAACGCCGATCACGCGGGCGCGCTTCGGGGTGTCGTGGCTACCCGACAGCAGCGGATTCTTCTACAACCGCCAGCGCGATCCCGCGCCGGGCGAGCCGCTATCCGAGAAGCAGCTCAACAGCCAGTCCTACCTGCATCGGCTTGGCACCGACCCAGAGAAGGACCCGCTGGTATTCGGCAATGCCTATGACAAGACGCTGGGTATCGATCCGGCGCAGCTGCCGGTGGTGATGGCGACGGTCGGCAGCAAGCACCTGCTGGGGTTCCCTTACTCGGTCGATCGCCGGCTGACGGTGTTCACCGCAGCACTGACTGAACTCGGCAGCGAAAGGATCCGCTGGCGCAAGCTGATCAGCCCGGAAGACGGTGTGAGCAGCGTCGCGCAGCACGGCAACAATCTGTATCTGTTGACCAATGCACTCCCCAATCGGCAAATCGAACGCATCTCGCTGGACGACCCGCTGGCAGCGCGCACTGTCATCGTTCCAGCCGGACTGCTGCCGATCGACGCCGTGACCGTGACTGAAGATGCGTTGTACTACGTGGTTAAGCGCGAAACCGGCGTCGGCTCACAGCTGCATCGCATGCCCTGGAGCTCCGAGGCCAGCAGCGTCGTGGATCTTCAGGGCATCGACACGGTGAGCACCTACTCCACCCAGGATGGGGTGGCGGGTCTGGTCGTCTATGGTGGCGGCTGGTCGCGCTTTCCGGTTGCCCTGCGCATCGACGCCGAGGGCAAGGTCCATGAAACCGGCTTACAGCCCGCTCCAGTGGGCATCGACGCCGAGCAGATCGTCTCCACCATCGTGCAGGTGCCCAGCCACGACGGCGTGATGGTGCCCCTGTCGATCATTCACCGCCGCGACATCGCTCGCGATGGCAGCAATCCGACGCTTCTTCAGGCCTATGGCGCTTACGGCATCAACATCGAGCCCGGCCTGTTTCCGTGGCAGTTCGCCCTGTATGAACGCGGCGTGGTGCGCGCGGCCTGCCACGTGCGCGGCGGCGGCGAAAAGGGCGAAGCATGGTATCGGGCCGGCTATCAGGCGACCAAGCCGAACACCTGGAAGGATCTCATCGCCTGCGGCGAGTACCTGGTGCGCGAGGGCTACACGGCGTCCCACCGCATGGCCGCGACAGGTGGCAGTGCCGGCGGCATCATGATCGGCAATGCGATGATCGAACGCCCCGACCTGTTCCGGGTGATGCTGCCGATGGTTGGTGTGCTCGACTCGGTGGGCGCGGCGCTTCGCGATCCCAACGGGCCCGTGAACTGGCCGGAGTTCGGTGATCCGAACACCGAGGCCGGCTTCAAGGCCCTGGTCGGCATGAGCGCTTACCAGAAGGTAAAGGACGGCACGCCGTTCCCGGCGGTCATGCTCTATCACGGCTACAACGACCCGCGGGTTGCTGTCTGGCATTCAGCGAAGATGGCTGCGCGGCTGCAGCGCGCCAGCAGCAGCGGCATGCCGGTCCTGTTGAACGTGGACTACCAGGCCGGCCACGGCATCGGCTCGGCCCAGGCCTCGGTGAATGCCCTACGTGCCGACATCCTGACCTTCATGTTCTGGCAGTTCGAAATGGAGAGCTGGTGAGTATAAGCAATAGAGAGGTCAAGGGATTCCAATCCCTTCACCTCCCGGCATAAAACCCTAACCCTCTGAAAAGGTTGGTGGGCCCGCCAGGCATCCCCGGCGCCGCGATGAGGCACCTTTCTCTCGCTTAAGGCTCGAGGGCGAACCTGGAGCCAAGGGAGTGCAGCAATGAAAAAGCCACCCCGAGAATCCCCGAGGTGGCTTTCTTGATTACACCGTTCGCTGGCTTTTAGCTGGCCCTGATGCGCCTACGCAAGCCGATGCCGAGCAGGCCCAGGCCGAGGAGGGCGAGGGTGCCGGGTTCGGGGACGGAAGTTGGCGTGCCCTGGAGCTGATAATCCCAGTT
>JAWOGT010000277.1:0-4960 GCA_046496585.1 Halopseudomonas sp. | reverse complement strand
CTGCGTCTTGGTCAGGTGCAAAACACTGAACAGACCCAACAGCAGCCCCACTACCGCAACCGTCAGCAGCGCGCTGCTGCTGAGGAACAAGCGGCTGCGTAATTTCACAGGGCTAACTGCTTGCGTTTGCGGTACAGGGTGGAGGCATCGATGCCGAGCGTTTTCGCCGCCTGGTCCAGCGTCTCGCTGTTAGCGAGCACCGCCGCAATGTGCGCACGCTCGAGTTGATCCAGGCTCAGCTCGTCGCCGATACGCGGGGCACTGTTGAGCGCTGGCTCGCTGAAACCCAGGTGGCTTATTTGCACCTGATCATCGGTGCAGATAATGCTGGCACGCTCGATCACGTTGCGCAGCTCGCGGATATTGCCGGGCCATGAGTAGTTCAAAAGGGCGTTCATGGCTTCCTCGCTAATGCCCCGCGCTGGCGTACTGTAGGCCTTGACAAAGCGCAACAGGAAGCGCTCGGCCAGCTCGGCGATATCTTCCACGCGCTCGCGCAACGGCATGAGCGTCAGCGTAATGACGTTGAGCCGATACAGCAGATCCTCGCGGAAGCGCCCCTGTTCGACCATGTTCTTGAGACTGCGGTTGGTGGCCGCCAGAATACGCACATCGGCATGCCGGGTGACCGGATCACCGACCCGCTCGAATTCCTTGTCCTGAATGAAACGCAACAACTTAGGCTGCAATGTAAGGGGAAAATCGCCGATTTCGTCGAGAAACAGCGTACCGCCGTCCGCTTGGCTAACCCGGCCCAGGGTATTCTCACTGGCGCCGGTAAAGGCCCCCCTGGTGTGGCCAAAGAGCTCACTTTCCATCAATTCGGAGGACAGCGACGGACAGTTGATGGTGACGAAGGACTTGTTTCCGCGCTGACTCCACTTGTGCATGGCTTTGGCCAGCTCGCCCTTGCCGGTGCCGGACTCACCGAGAATAAGGATATTGGCATCGGTAGTGGCTACCTGCCTGGCGGTATCCAGAATCGCCATCATCGCCGGCGACCTCGAATCCAGCCCCTCCTGCGGCTTGCTGACCTGGCCCTCAAGTTGCTTGATGCGGGCGACCAACTGGCGCGACTTCAACTGCTTGGCCGCACTCATGCGCAGTTGATCCGGGCTGCATGGCTTGACCAGATAATCGGACGCGCCGGCCTGGATGGCATCCACGGCAGTGTCGACTGCCGAATGCGCAGTGACGATGACCACGGCCATCCAGGGTGCCAACACGCGCATCTGCGCCAACACATCCAAACCATTGTCTTCGCCCAGGCGCAGGTCGAGAAAGCACAAATCAAACACGTGCTGCTGCAGCAGCGCCTCCGCCTTCGATGCCGAGTTGGCCGTGGCTACCTGATAGCCCTCGTCTTCCAGACAATAACGAAAAGTGCGCAATATGGCTGACTCATCATCAACCAGAAGAATCCGCCCGCTAGGTTGTTCTGCCGCGTCCATTATTCTGCTCCTGACCCCATTCCCGGATATGGCCTGTAAAAGTCGTGCAAGTTGCACGGCATTTAGCTCGCGATCATGCAGCCTGCATGCCCTTGTGTGCCAGCTATTTTTTGTATGATGCTGATTTTAAACAATATTAATTTCAGTTTTAGGTTGGCACAGGCCTTGCGAACAACAAGATACGGCTGCGGAAGCAGTCATCTTGCGACACTATAAGGAGAATAACGATGCACAAATTAAAAGCGCTCGCCCTGGCCACCGCAACTGCCGGCATTTTTGCCCTGTCACCCATGACCGCGTTTGCCGAAGAGACTGACACCAGCCGCCAGCTGAGTGAAGCCCGCCAGGAAGGCTCTGTGGTCACGGCCATCACCCTGAACCGTCATCTCAACCCCTTCAGCATCGACGTCGAAGTGAAAGACGGCACCGCGGTGCTGACCGGTGAAGTGGAAAGTGATGTGGACCGCGACCTGGCCGAGCAGGTTGCCTTGAGCGTCGACGGCGTGCAGAAGGTCGACAACCAACTGACCGTAGATGCCAATGCCGAGCGCAGCGAGCGTGATGACAAGTCCATGTCCCAGCGCTTTGACAACGCGACCGCCACCGCCAGCGTGAAATCCAAGCTGCTGTGGAACAGCAACACCGAAGGTTTGGACATCGACGTCAGCACCAGTAACGGTGTGGTCACGCTGGAAGGCACTGCCGATTCAGCCGAAGCCAAACAGCTCGCTGAGCAGCTGGCCGCCAATACCGATGGCGTACGTAACGTGCAGAACAACATCACCGTCAGCGGCGAAGCTACCACCGCCGCCAAAGCCCAGCACAGTGCAGATGATGCCGGCGAAGCGATCAGCGATACCTGGATCACCAGCAAGGTGAAATCCAGCTTCCTGTTCAGCCGTAACCTGGACGGCCTGGATATCAAGGTAGAAACCAAAAACGGCCGGGTCACCCTGAGTGGCAACGTCAATACCGCCGCCGAGAAGGAACTGGCGGTTGAGACGGCACGCAACATTCGTGGCGTGACTGACGTCAATGCCTCTGCCTTGACTGTCGCTGGCTAAGATTCAAAGACTGAAACTACCGGTCAATTCCGGCCGGTAGCTGATGTATGCGCCGCCACAAGCGACGAGATGCACCTGGAGAACGACGATGACGAATAAAACCGCAGAACTGAACGAACTGATTGAAATCACCCGCGACGGACAGCGCTTCTACGAGCACGCCCGTGGAGAGGTCAAGGATATCGGTCTACAGAGCCTGTTCAGTGACATGGTGCTGGCCAAAACCGAAGTGATCCAGGCGCTCTCGCAGAAAGTAGCGGCCAATCGTGAACAGCCCGCCACGGGCGGCACTTTCGCCGGCAAATGTCGGCAGATCTATGCCGATACCCGTGCGCTGATTTCCAGTGATGAAGATGCAACCTACATCGCCCAATTGGAAGAAGCCGAGGACCGTATTCTGCATGCGTTCGAAGAAGCGCTGGAAGGTTCCGAAGCCGATGTACGCACACTGCTGGTCCTGGAAATGCCCAAGGTTCGGGCTTGCCACGACCGCATGCGCGCACTGAAGAAAGCCACCGAGTAATCGATGGGCAAAAGACTAGGGTGGCTCAGGCGCGGTTGGCCTGGGCTAACCCTGGATGGCTGGTCCTGAGCGGGCCTCGGCGGGGTGCAAGCCCCATTAAAAGGAGAAAATTATGCTGAGTTGGGCTGTAACCTTTCTTATTATTGCCATCATCGCTGCCGTACTGGGCTTTGGTGGAATTGCAGGCACCGCAACAGGGATTGCCAAGATCTTGTTCCTGGTCTTCCTGGTGCTCTTCGTGGTTTCGCTAATCATGGGTCGACGACCCAAAGCTTAGTAGCGCCACACACAAACGCGCAAAACTCAAAAACCGCTTCCCTGGGGAGCGGTTTTTGCGCATCTGGGCCTCGGGTTTTTGCCGGCCTAGAGCACCGCGACCTGCCTGACTATCAGCTGATCGCAGTGTATCTGCTTACTGCAGCAACGTGAGCAGGGCCTTGGCCGCCTCTTCCGATGAACCCGGGTTTTGCCCGGTCACCAGTTTGCCGTCAACGCGCACGTACGACGCCCAATCCTCACTCTTGCTGTAAATACCGCCCTTGTCCTTCAAGCTGTCTTCAAGCAAAAACGGCACGACATCGGTCAAACCCACCGCTGCTTCTTCGGTATTGGTAAAGCCAGTGACCTGGCGGCCCTTGACCAGCGGTTCACCGTCGGTGCCGCGCGCATTCAGCAAGACCGCCGGCGCATGGCAGACCGCCGCGACCGGCTTGTCCGCGAGCACGAAGGCCTCAATCAGGGCAATCGAATGACTGTCATGGGCCAGATCCCACAACGGTCCGTGGCCGCCGGGATAGAAGACCGCGTCAAAAAACTCTGCCGACACATCCGCCAACGGCAGGGTAGAAGCCAGCTGCTTTTGCGCCAGATCGTCTGACTTGAAACGCTGGGTCGCTTCAGTCTGCGCGTCCGGCGCATCGCTTTGTGGGTCCAAAGGGGGTTGTCCACCCTTGGGTGAGGCCAGCACGACCTGCACGCCGGCGTCCTTGAGCACGTAATAGGGTGCGGCGAACTCCTCCAGCCAAAAGCCGGTCTTGTTTCCCGTATCGCCTAATTCATCATGCGAGGTGAGTACCATCAAAATCTTCATCGCGTACCTCTTTTGTTACAGTGGCATGTGGCTGTTGGAGTGGAACTCCGGTAATTTGTTCAGCATCAGCGAGGAGCGGATGGGTGAAAAAATTACTGCTTAACTGCGATATGGGCGAGAGCCTGGGCGCCTGGACCATGGGTTTGGATGACCAGGTCATGCCGCACGTCGACTGCGCCAATATCGCCTGCGGCTTCCACGCGTCAGACCCCGGTGTGATGCGCAAAACAGTGGCCCTGGCGCTGGATCACGGGGTGCGCATCGGTGCTCATCCGGCCTATCCCGATCTGGTCGGCTTCGGCCGGCGATCCATGCAGTGTAGCCCACAGGAAGTAACTGACCTGCTGCATTATCAAATTGGCGCGCTGGACGGCATTTGCCGCGCCCAGGGCGGGCGGATCAGCTATGTCAAAGCGCATGGCGCACTGTACAACGACATGATGCAGAGCCCTGATTTGCTGCGCACCGTCATGCGCGCCATCGCCGCCTATGATCCCGCACTGCAGCTGATGCTGCTGGCCCGGCGGGACCGCCAACCCGCTCTGCGCCTGGCTGCCGAGAGTGGTATCGAGCTGTTGTTCGAGGCCTTCGCCGACCGCGCCTATGACCGCGAGGGTTATCTGTTGCCGCGCTCGCAGCCCGGCGCCGTACTGCACGATGCCGAGTTGGTAGTACAGCAGGCGCTGAAACTCGCCCACGGCCAGCCACTGACCGTCGCTGGCGGCAGTGAACTGCTGCTGGACGCCGACACCCTGTGCGTGCACGGCGACAATCCGGCGGCCGTCGAGGCGGTCAGACGGATTCGGGCCGCGATCGGTCGGGCCGCGATCGG
>JAWOGT010000130.1:0-23914 GCA_046496585.1 Halopseudomonas sp. | reverse complement strand
CGTACATGAGTCTGCAAACGAACACCCGGCGCCTGGATACTATTTTCGCCAGGTCACCGCTGCTTCCGGTTATCAGCATCCAGCGCGAGGCGGATATCCTGCCGTTAGCCGATGCGCTGGCCGCCGGAGGTATCACCACGCTGGAAGTCACCCTGCGCACGCCGCTGGGGTTAACCGCTATCGCGCTGTTGCGTCGCGAGCGTCCGGCGCTGTGCATTGGTGCCGGCACGGTACTCGATGGCCAGCAGTTTCAGCGCGTGCTGGATGCGGGCGCGCAGTTTATCGTCACGCCGGGCTGTACCGATGAATTGCTCACACTGGGGCTGGAAAGCCCGGTGCCTTTGCTGCCGGGGATCACCACCGCATCGGAAATCCTCATGGGATACCGGCTTGGCTATTGCCGCTTCAAACTGTTTCCAGCCGAGGTGTGTGGTGGCGTACAGGCTCTGCGCGCGTTTTCGGGCCCCTTCGCCGGGGTGCGCTTCTGCCCCACAGGCGGCATTTGCCAGGACAGTTTTGTCGACTATCTGGCGTTGGACAATGTCATGGGCGTGGGCGGCACCTGGATGGCGCCCCGGGCCACCGTCGAGGCGGCTGATTGGCTGGCCATCAGTCGCCTCAGTGCGGCCTCGGTGGCGTTGCTGGCAGAGAAAAAAAGCGTCCTGGAGTAAAGCGCGCGCGGATCAAGGGTCCGCGCGCGAGTCAGGGCTTGCTGGGATCGACGAAGCCGTCCGGCTTGATTACCAGAATGTCGCAGGCGCATTCGTCCAACAGGCGTTCCGCAGTATGCCCGATCAGTGCGCGGTCCAGCCGTGAGCGCGAGATGGCACCCATCACCAGCAGATTGATGCTGCTCTGCTCGACAAACGCCGGAATCGCCTCCTCCGGGTAGCCTTGCAGCAAATGCCGTGCGCTGCTGGCTATTTCATTACTGCTGGCCAGACTCTCAAAGGCATCGGCGTGGCGTTGACGCACGTCGCTTGCATAGGTGTCATAGTCGTTGATCACGCTGGCGTCGAACACCAGCGTGCGCGGCAGCGGGTTATAGCAATGCAATAGATGCAGTTCGGCTCCGAGGTGTTCGGCCACCGAGCGTCCGCTGGCAATCAGTTTCAGGTCCAGGGCGGCCGGTTTATCGGCTTCGTGCAAGGGGTCGACGCTGACGGCCAGTCGCTGCAGGCTGCCTGTAGTTTTCACCAGCCAGACAGGTGCTTCACAGTGGCGGATCAGATCCCAGTCGCTATTGGTCAGCAGCAGGCGCTTGAGCAGGTTGTGCTGATGCGTGGTTTTCAGCACCACGTCGGGCTTATGGGTCTGCACCGCGGCGAGAATGTGCCGTGACAGCCGCTTGCCCCAGACCACGTCAATGGTGACTGCAAAGCCCTGGTCACGCAGTGGCTTGGCCAGACGCTCGAGGCTGGAGCGGCGATGGTCCAACAGCGAGGCCCGGGCTTTTTCCAGGCCAGCAGATTCGAAAAATAGTCCGCCATCCAGCGCCGAATTGTATTCGCACATGAACAGTGTGAAGTGCGTCTGCGGGTGACCGGCAGCCAGTTGTGCGGCGCGCACCAGGCACGGCTGCATATCCTCGGTCGTCGGATCTATCACTACCAGCATATGTTGCATATTCATACCTTGCCTCCATGCCGGGCAGCTTCAAGCACGCTCGGCTGATTTGATAACAGCGGATTTCTATTCACAGGATAGAACACAGAATAGAACATGGGCGAGAGCCCGGGGCTGACCTGAGTCAATTCAACAGGTCAACAGACCAGCAGGCCAGCAGGCTACAGAAAATCCGGTTGCTGCCGATAGGCATGGTCATACTCTTTCAGGTAGCTGCTATGAAAAGCCCAGGTCTGTTGCTGTTGCTGGCGAGTCTGGCCGGCTGCGCTTCGCAGAGTCATGATACTGACATCAATAATGCCTACCGGGCTTACGCGCGAGATAGCTGTGCCCAGGTCTATCTGCACTTGTCCAGCGCCGAACGACGCTCACGCTACCGCGCCCAGCAACGTCAGCCGGAGGTATCCTTGCTGCGTGGCCTGTGTCTGGAGCGCCAAGGGCTGTATCTGGATGCGGCAGAAACCTATCTTTACCTGCGCGAGCATTACCCGCACAGCGAGTACAGCTATCGCGCCGCTGCCCGGCTGGAGACCCTCAGTCTGCTGGGGCATTACCGGCCAGCCAGGCGCGGATCAGGTTTGAGCCTGGGGCGTTAAACACCGGCGCTGACACTTGGCTGTCTGGTCGTGCTGGGCTACTCTGGGTGCAGCTGGTTGCAAGTCAGACCTCATATCCAGGACGATAACGCATGGGCTGGATCCCTTCAGTAATGCTCATGGTGTTGTTGGCCGGGCCGGCCCAGGCCGAGATCTACCGCGGGGTTGATCAGCAGGGGCGCGTGCACTTTGGCCAGCGACCACAGCCTGGCTCGGAGGCGGTGGTGGTCAAGCCGCAGGTCATCGAGCGCGATGTGCAGATGCGTCGGAGTGAAGACACTCTGCGCCATATAATGCAGGTCAGGCAAAGCGAACGCGACCTGGAAAAGGCTGCGCGCCTGGAGCAGCGCCGCCGGCAACAGAGCCAATGCGACCGCATGGGCAGCGAATTGGCACAGTTCGACAGACGAATGTACTGGTATGACGAAGATGTCGAGGGTAAAAAGGTTGAAGTCGACACGCGGCGCGTCGAAGAGCGCCGAGCCGAAATTCAGGCACAGATAAGGGAGCGATGCTGACATGCTGCCTACCACACCCGGCGGCGCTGCGCTCAATGACCAACGCTGCATTTCCCGCCAGCAGTTGAGCGGGTTCCTGCAAGTCTATAATCGCCACACGGGAAGACCCTTTGGTTACCTGGGGAATATTTCCAGTCGCGGCATGATGCTGATCAGCACCTTGCCGATCATGCTCGGCGCCTGTTATGACCTGCAGCTCAAGCTGCCGTCAGCGACCGGCGACGAGACCGAGCAGGTGGACTTCAGTGCACGCAGTCTCTGGTGCCGCGCAGATGCCACGCCCGGGTATTATGATAGTGGCTTCAGTATCGTCACTAACCAGCAGGCGTTCGGCGGTCTGACCCGTGTGCTCGAACGCTATTTCAGTTTTAACCAGCCGGTAGATGTCTGATTCCGCTGCTTGGGTTACCCTGCGCCTTTGATTCGCGTTAGGCACAGGGGCAGCAACAATGGGCAAGACTTTCTTCTGGTACGACTTCGAGGCGACGGGCATCGATCCGCGGCGGGATCGGCCGTTACAGGTCGCCGGCGTGCGCACTGACGAAGATCTGAACGAAGTCGGGGAGGCGTTATGTATCGATTGTCGCCTCGCAGACGATGTGCTTCCCCATCCCATGGCCTGCCTGATTACCGGTATAGGCCCTGAGCGCGCGACTCAGGGTTTGCCGGAAGCCGAGTTCATTGGCCGGCTGCATGCGCAGATGGCCGAGCCAGGCACCTGCAGCGTGGGCTATAACAGCCTGCGCTATGATGACGAGATGACCCGCTTTACCCTGTATCGCAATTACTACGACCCCTATACGCGTGAATGGCAGGGCGGCAACAGCCGTTGGGATCTGCTCGATGCGCTGCGTGCCGCGCATGCACTGCGGCCGCAGGGGATCGTATGGCCGCAGCAGGAGGGCTTTACCCGTCTGCGTCTGGAGCTGTTGACCCAGGCCAACGGCATTGAGCATGGACAAGCGCACGATGCCCTGGCCGACGTGCGTGCGACCATTGGCATGGCTCGGGTTTTGAAGCGGGCTCAGCCCAAGCTGTTTGATTATCTGCTCGATCTGCGCAGTAAGCAGCGCGTCACCGCCCTGATCGATCTGCAGCAGGTACGGCCGCTGGTGCATGTGTCTGGCCGCTTCGGTCGCGAACGCCAGGGTCTGGCCCTGGTGCTGCCGCTGGCCTGGCATCCACAGAACAAGAACGCACTGATTGTCTGGGACCTGGCCGTTGACCCCGGCATGCTGATGGACCTGAGCGCCGATCAATTACGCGAGCGTTTGTATAGCCGCCGTGAAGATCTGCCTGAGGGCGAGCAGCGCCCTGGGCTGAAACTGGTGCATATCAACAAGTGCCCGGTACTGGCCGATACCAAGGTGCTGCGTGCCGAGGATATCCAGCGCTTGCAGCTGGATATGCCGCAGCTGCTGGGCAATGCCGAGCAATTGGCCGGCTGGCGGTCAGGCGGGCAAGCCAAGCTGCAGGCCATTTATGCCGCCCAGGCTGCCGTCGGGTCGGCGCCGGCCGAGGCCGAACAGCAGTTATACGACGGTTTTATCAGCGATGCGGACCGGCGAATATTGCCGATGATCCGCGAAGCGGACGGCGCCATGCTGGCCAAGACCCAGTGGCCCCTGCGCGACCAGCGTCTGCTGGATATGTTGCTGCGCTATCGGGCACGCAACTTTCCCGGCAGCCTCAACGAGGCGGAGCAGGCGCAGTGGCAAGCCTACTGCAAAGCCCGCATGACCGGGGAGCAGGCCGGCGCGCCGCTGACGCTGGAGGCGTTTCTGCAGGCCGCAGATGAGGCGATCGCACAAGGTGCTGACCCCGCCCAGCACGTCCTGCTGGATAACTGGAGGCGTTTTGCACTGGAGCGCTGCGCTGCCATGGGCTTGAGTGGGCAGGGTCAGGGCCGATAGCAAAAAGCCCCCGGCCATTGCTGGACGGGGGCTCTTGTTAGGCGAAGGACGGTGCCCAGGTTCGGGCCAGGATCAGCCGAGGATGGTGACCCAGGACTCGACCGTGTCAGCGCCGTACTTTTCTTTCCAGGCTTTCAGTTCCTTGTGATTGCCGCCTTTGGTTTCAATCACTTCGCCGGTCTTGGGATTCTTGTATTGCTTGACCTTGCGCGCGCGCTTGACGCCACCAGAGGCTTTGCTGCTTTTGCCGGCTTGGCCCAACTTGTTGTCCGGATCGAGAATCGCAACAACGTCTTTCAGCGACTTGTCGTAGTGCGCCATCAGCGCGCGTACTTTCTCTTCAAACTCGATTTCCTGCTTGAGTTTGGTGTCGTTGGACAGTGAGTTCATGCGGTCGGTAAGTTCACGTATGGTGTGTTGCAGGTTGCGGTATTCTTGTAAAGTGGACATGTAAAATTACCTTGGTGAGCGTTTAAAATTGACGCTGTAATAATAGTTCAAGCCAGCTATTTACACAATCTGTTAGTTGTACATTGTGGCTTCAAGAGTGGGTATTACTGCCTGCGCGGTATGTAACTTACTGTTAACAACTAACATTAATTACCCGTTACAGTGACTTGAGATCTGCTGCTATTGTTCGCCGGAACGGATAGACTGTGTGCCTTTATCACGGGCCTGGCCCGCACGTCCGGAGTCTCTGTTATGCGTACCTTTCGATTGGTGATCGCCTGCCCTGACCGGGTGGGTATCGTTGCCAAAGTCAGTAATGTACTGGCAACTTACAATGGCTGGATCACCGAGGCCAATCATCATTCGGATAATCTGTCCGGCTGGTTCTTCATGCGCCATGAAATAAAAGCCGATTCACTGCCATTTGATCTCGAGGGTCTACGGACGGCGTTCACACCGATCGCCAACGAGTTTGAAATGGATTGGCATGTCAGCGATTCGGGAGTTCCGAAGAAAGTCGTGCTGATGGCCAGCCGGGAATCGCACTGCCTTGCCGATTTATTGCATCGCTGGCACAGCGGCGAATTGGATTGCGATATAACCAGCGTTATCTCCAATCATGATGACTTGCGCAGTATGGTCGAATGGCATGGCATCCCGTTTTACCATGTGCCGGTCGATCCGCAGAATAAAGTGCCGGCGTTTAACCGGGTGGCTGAACTGATTGATGAGCAACAAGCCGACTGTGTGGTGCTGGCGCGGTACATGCAGATACTGCCGCCTGAACTGTGCAAGCGCTTCGCCAATCGGGTGATCAATATCCACCACAGTTTTCTGCCCTCGTTTGTTGGCGCACGGCCTTATCATCAGGCTGCCCAGCGGGGCGTCAAGTTGATTGGTGCGACCTGCCACTATGTCACCGATGAGTTGGATGCCGGCCCGATCATCGAGCAGGATGTGGTGCGCATCAGCCATCGGCACAACGCCGAGGACATGGTGCGGCTCGGGAAAGATGTCGAAAAGATGGTACTTTCCCGCGGTTTGCGCTATCACTTGGAAGACAGGGTGCTGGTTCATGACAACAAGACGGTGGTCTTCGGCTGAACCGGCGCTACGCGGACGAACCTACTTCAGAGCTAGGAGGGCGCATGCTCAAGTCAGTGAAGGTGCGCGACTATATGACTCGCGATCTGGTGACCTTCAGCGAGCACACCGATCTGTTCAAGGCCATTGATGTGCTGTTGTCCCATCGCATCTCGGGTGCGCCGGTGGTTGACGCCGCAGGCCATCTGGTTGGCCTGCTCTCGGAGAGCGACTGCCTGCGGAGTATTCTGTCAGGTAGCTATTTCGAAGAGGTCGGCGGCTCGGTCAGTGCGGTGATGACAGTGGTGGTCGAGACGATCGACGCCGACGCGGATATCGTCAAGGCGGCCGAGCATTTCATCCACAAGGGGCGGCGGCGCTTGCCGGTGGTGGACGAGGGCCGTTTGGTCGGGCAGATCAGCCGGCGCGACATCCTCAGGGCGGTGAAAGCCTACAACGAGCGTGGCGCGCCGAAATAAACGCGCCCGGTGCCGTGGATGACGATGCACAAGTCAATCCTCTCGATAGCGCCGCCGGCGGATGTCTGGCGCGTTTTGATCCAGACGCCTTGAATGACCTGTCCGGCGTCGAATGTCCTCGGGAATATGGCACACAATAATGGCACTTTGCTATAATCCGGCGTTGAGTTGCGAGCAATCCGGCCAGGCTAGTTTGTCCGGCTAGTTTGTCAGTCCAGCTCGCCAACGAAGCCGTCTGGGTTGTTGTTAGCGCAGGAGTGTTGTCATAGCCATGCTGAAGAAGATTGCGGTAAAGCAGGCGACCCCAGGGATGTTTGTGCAGCAGTTCTGCGGGACCTGGGTCGACCATCCGTTCTGGAGCCGGCAACTGCTGATTACCGATGCGGCGATGCTGGAAAAACTGCGCGCCAGCGCGGTGCGCAACATCATCATCGACCTCAGTCGCGGCGTGGACGTATCCCCCGAGCCGGTGGGGTCAGCAGCCGATCCGGCCGATGCCGACACCCGCCCGGTGGACAAGCCTGCAGCTAGCCGCCTGCAAAGTCCTGCGTTTGACTCCCCGCCGCGACAGGTTTCACTGCATGACGAAATGCAGCGCGCCCGGCAACTGATTAGCCGCGGCAAGCAGGATGTGATCCGCATGTTTGCCGATGTGCGCATGGGCCGGGTGGTCGAAAGTGACAGCCTGCAACTGCTGGTCAGTGACATGTCCGATTCGTTGCTGCGCAATGCCCATGCGCTGCTGAGTCTGGTACGGATCAAGCGGCGCGATGAATACACCTACCTGCATTCGGTGGCGGTGGCTGCGCTGATGATGTCGCTGGCGCGCAGCCAGGGCTGCGACGAGGCGAACACCAAGATGGCCGGCATGGGCGGCTTGCTGCACGATCTGGGCAAGGTGGCAATGCCCGATCACATCCTCAACAAGCCTGGCAAGCTGAGCGCCGCCGAATTCGAGGTCATGAAGGGCCATCCGGTCGAGGGCGCCGCCTTATTGCAGGCGCTGGCCAACATGCCCGCCGAGGCGATCGATGCCTGTCTGCATCATCACGAGAAATATGATGGCAGCGGCTATCCGGGCCAGCTCGCCGGCGAGAATATCAGTGTAATGGCGCGCATGGCCGCGATCTGTGACGTGTATGACGCCATTACCTCCAATCGCCCCTATCATGCCGGTGATGATCCGGCGCTGTCGCTGAGCCGCATGGCCAGCTGGGAAGGCCATTTCGATCCCCACCTGTTTCAGCAGTTTGTCTGCATGCTGGGCATTTATCCGGTGGGTTCGCTGGTCAGATTGCGTTCCGATCGGCTCGCCGTCGTGATTGAACAAAACCCCGATTCGCTGCTTAAGCCCCGCCTGGTCGCGTTCTACTCGGTGGCACGGGCTCAGCGCATACCGCCGGCCATTCTGGACCTGGCATCCAGGTCGTGCGACGACGCCATTACCGGACGCGAAAATCCCGAATCCTGGCATTTTACCGATCTGGATCAGCTGTGGATGAGTGCCGGCTGATTAGCGCCGCCTTAACATCCTGTTTGCGCTTAAGATTCTGCCGTGGCCGCCGATAAAACGAACAGGCCCTTCACTCGATAGGGCATGTTCAATCAATCAGAGTGCTGTTACATGAATCTCAGGAATCTGTCTATCGCCGCCCGGCTGGCCAGCGGTTTTGCACTGACGACGGCGTTGATCGTGTTGCTTGGTGTTCTCGTCATGCGGGAAATGGGTAGCATGCGTGATGAGGCGCGGAACGTTGAGCAAGTATGGCTGCCGAGCATGCAGTCGGTAGCCGGGTTTGGACAGGACCTGCTGCGCATCCGCATCTTTACTCTACGCATGCTGGTCGAGGACGGCGTGGCCGGCCGCCGGCACCTCGATGCTCAGATAGTCGCCTTGCTTGCCGAGCTGAAGCAATCAGAAACCAATTTCGCGAAGGTGATAACCGCAGCTGGAAGCCTGCGTCTATTCGATACCTACGTCAGCCAGCGCGAGCAATACATGGCAGTGCAGTCGCAGGTTGCCCGTTTGCTGCTCGATGACCAGGTCGACCAGATCGACCAGGCCCTGGCACTGGTTAACGGCCAACTGAATCCGCTGGCCGATAGCATGGTTAATAGCTTGCGAGAACTGGAAGCTGCCAACCGCGCCGGTGCCGCACAGGCGGGGGAGCAATCGCGCGTCAGTTATGCCGGCGCGCAGCAGATTGTGCTCTTGTTCATCTTTATCGCGGTGCTGCTCACCGTGTGCCTGGCCTGGCTGCTGACGCGCAGCATCGTCGTGCCGATCCGCCAGGCAGTGGAGATTACCGAAGTGGTTGCAGCGGGTGACCTGACCCATGACTTCGCTGTGACCGGCAAGGATGAGCCGGCGCGGCTGTTGCGCGCATTAGCCAAGATGCAAGAACAGTTGCGCACGACCTTACAGGGCATAGCCAGTTCCTCGACCCAGTTGGCGTCGGCCGCAGAAGAGCTGAACGCAGTCACCGAGGACGCCACTCGTGGCCTGCAGCGTCAGGATGACGAGATTCAGCAGGCCGCCACCGCGGTGAACGAAATGAGTGCCGCTGTCGACGAGGTCGCCAGTAATGCGGTATCGACCTCCGAGCAATCGAAAGCAACTAGTGATACGGCGATGGAAGGCCAGCAGCAGGTCGTGCGTACGGTGGCCAGCATAGACAAGCTCTCTGGCACAATTCAGGCCACCGCTAACGAAGTGCAGGAGCTGGCAGAGAAGGCCCAGAACATCAGCCGGGTACTGGACGTGATCCGGGCGATTGCCGAGCAGACCAATCTACTGGCGCTGAACGCGGCCATCGAGGCCGCGCGGGCTGGCGAGCAAGGCCGCGGCTTTGCCGTTGTTGCTGACGAGGTGCGGGCATTGGCGCACCGTACGCAGCAGTCGACCAGTGAGATAGAAGACATCATCGGTTCTATTCAGCAGGGCACTGAACGGTCGGTAGAGGCCATGAATATGAGCAAGACCATGGCCGGCAGCACCCTGGAGCAGGCTGATGCAGCGGGGAAAGCGCTGGAAGTGATTACCGCGGCGATCATCCAGATCAACGAGCGCAACCTGGTGATTGCCAGTGCTGCTGAAGAGCAGGCGCAGGTGGCGCGGGAAGTGGATCGTAATCTGGTTAATATCCGCGATTTGTCCACTCAGTCAGCTGCGGGTGCAGAACAAACCAGCAGCTCCAGTCGTGAACTGTCGCGGCTGGCAGTGGATCTGAACGACCTGGTAAATCGTTTCAAGCTCTAAGCCGCTGGCAAAAAAAACCGCACCCTTGGGTGCGGGTTTTCACGGCTGCAGGTTATCAGGCGGGTTCTGCTGCCGGACGCGTGGTCCGGGCCTCGCCCTGGTTGTTGGCAGGTTGCGGAGCGGGTGTCCGAATCAGGTAGTCAAAAGCACCCAGCGCGGCGGTCGAACCGGCGCCCATGGCGATGATGATCTGCTTGAACGGCACCGTGGTCACATCGCCTGCGGCAAACACGCCGGGTAGCGACGTGGCGCCGCGGTTGTCGATCTCGATCTCGCCATGCTTGCTCAGCTGGACCGGGCCAGCCTTGAGCCAGTCGGTATTGGGGATCAGCCCAATCTGCACAAAGATACCCGCCACATCCACCTGCTGGCTTTCCTGCGTAGCGCGGTCAGTATAGGTCAGCCCGACTACCTTGTTGCCATCACCACGGACTTCGGAGGTCTGCGCGTTTTTGATGATCTGGATGTTCGGCATGGAGCGGGCCTTGCGCTGCAGTACTTCATCGGCGCGCAGCGTATCGGCAAACTCCAGCACGGTGACGTGCTCGACAATGCCAGCCAGATCGATAGCCGCTTCGATACCCGAGTTGCCGCCACCGATCACCGCCACGCGCTTGCCCTTGAACAACGGCCCATCGCAATGCGGGCAGTAGGCTACGCCTTTGCCGCGATATTGCTGCTCGCCGGGCACATTCATTTCTCTCCAGCGCGCACCGGTCGCCAGGATCACCGAGCGGCCTGACAGCGTGGCACCGCTGTCCAGTTCGACCTGCACATAGCCGCCTTCGGCGGTCGCTGCGCTGAGGCCGTTGGCGGTCTGCTCGGTAAATACATCAACATCGTATTCCTTGACGTGTTCTTCCAGGCCGGCCACCAGCTTGGGGCCTTCGGTGTAGTTGACCGAAATAAAGTTCTCGATACCCATGGTATCCATCACCTGGCCACCGAAACGCTCGGCGACCAGTGCGGTACGGATGCCCTTGCGCGCGGCATAAATGGCCGCCGCCGCACCTGCCGGGCCGCCACCGATAATCAGCACTTCGTAGGGCTGTTTGCCGCTCAGTTCGGCAGCCTTGCGCTTGCCAGCGCCGGTGTCCAGCTTGTTGACGATCTCCGGCAGGGTCATGCGGCCCTGGCCAAACGGCTGGCCATTCAGATAGACCGAGGGCACTGCCATGATCTGGCGCTGTTCTACTTCATCCTGGAACAGGGCACCGTCGACCATCACATGGGTGATATTCGGATTCAGTGTGGCCATCAGATTCAAGGCCTGAACCACGTCCGGGCAGTTCTGACAGGACAGCGAAATATAGGTTTCAAAGTGGTATTTGCCGCTCAGCTGGCGGATCTGCTCCAGCAGCGCCGGGTCGGCCTTTGACGGATGGCCACCCGATTGCAGCAAGGCCAGGACCAGCGAGGTGAATTCGTGACCCATCGGCAGGCCGGCAAAACTGATACGTGCAGGCACGCCGCTCTGAGCAATGCTCATGCTCGGGGTGCGTTCGGCTTGAACCCAGTTGAGGGCAATTTTTGGCGACAGCTCGGCGATCTCGCTGGCCAGCTCGCTCAACTCTTGACTCTTGGGGCTATCATCAACAGACACGCTGAGCTCTATCGGGGTAACGATATTCTGCAGGTACGTGTCCAGTTGCTTCTTCAGATTCGCGTCCAACATATGCGTGTCCGTCCTTAAATGAGTTAACTACAGGCGATAAAAAACCCGGCCCGCCAACCGGGAGCATAGCTCCCCGGCGGGACGGGTTATCTGGCCAGCTTAGATCTTGCCTACCAGGTCAAGCGAGGGAGCCAGCGTGGCTTCGCCTTCTTGCCACTTGGCCGGGCATACTTCGCCAGGGTGGGCAGCCACGTACTGGGCGGCCTTGACCTTGCGCATCAGCTCTTCGGCGTTACGGCCGATGCCTTCCGCGGTCACTTCAACCGCCTGGATGATGCCCTGTGGGTCGATGATGAAGGTGCCACGGTCAGCCAGGCCCATATCTTCACGCATGTTGTCGAAGTTACGGGTGAGGGTGCCGGTCGGATCACCGATCATGGTGTACTGGATCTTGCCGATGGTCTCGGAGCTATCGTGCCAGGCCTTGTGGGTGAAGTGGGTGTCGGTAGAAACGGAATAGATTTCCACGCCCATTTTCTGGAATTCGTCGTAATAGTCAGCCACGTCACCCAGTTCGGTCGGGCAGACGAAGGTGAAGTCAGCGGGGTAGAAGAAGAACACCGACCATTTGCCCTGGATCTCGGCTTCGGTCACTTCGATGAATTCACCGTGCTTGTAGGCTTGAGCTTTGAAAGGTTTGACTTGCGTGTTGATTACAGACATCAGTAACTCCTTGATGAGTTGATTGGTAGGTTTGAAAGAAGGGCTGAATATACGGGGCTGATGAGCAAAACTGAAATAAGTTAAGGCTAAGCGGTGTATAGACAAAAACTATTGATGGTTTGATATTCATGAAGTCTGCTGGATGATCTGCTTTGATGTGGATCAAGTCCAATATTCACAAAATCAATTCAACTGTGGGTAGTCACGGTCTAAGGTACCTGTTCCAGACCGCTTTCGCCAGTTTTCGCCCGCCTGCCAGCGCTGTATGAATAGGCTGGATGGCTGCCGAATCGGCAACAACCACCGAATTGGATAGGGAACGAATCATGGATTTTGCCTATAACGCCAACACCCAGGCCCTGCGCCAGCAAGTCAGGGACTTTCTCGATAGCCACATAGTTCCGCGTATCGCTGCCTGGCAGCAGGAGGTAGCTGGTGGACGGTATCCGGTGTCCTTTATGGCCGACCTCAAGGCGCTGGCCAGGGAGGAGGGCTTGTGGAATCTGTTCCTGCCCAGCCTGAAGGCTGACGAGCCGGACTGCGGTTTGAGCAATCTGGACTATGCGCCCCTGGCAGAGATCATGGGCCGCGTCAGCTGGGCCTCCGAAGTATTCAACTGCAGCGCGCCGGACACCGGCAATATGGAACTGCTGCACCTGTTTGCCAGCCCGCAGCAAAACCAGCAGTGGCTGCAGCCGCTGCTGGCCGGTGCGATGCGCTCGGCTTTTGCCATGACCGAGCCGGATGTGGCGTCATCGGACGCGAGCAATATCCAGACGCTGATCCGCCGCGAGGGCGACGAGTATGTGATCAATGGCCGCAAATGGTTTATCACCAATGCCTCGCACCCCGACTGCGCTTTCTTGATTGTGATGGGCAAGACCGACCCCGAGGCCGACGCGCGCCGACAGCAGAGCATGATCATCGTGCCATTCAATACGCCGGGGGTGGAGCTGCTGCGCAATATTCCGGTCATGCACCATATTGCCCCCGAGGGTCACAGTGAGCTGCTGCTGCGTAACGTGCGGGTGCCGGTGGCCAATCTGTTGGGCGCTGAGGGCGACGGTTTCATGATGGCCCAGGCCCGGCTTGGGCCCGGCCGCGTGCACCACTGCATGCGCGCCATCGGCATGGCCGAGCTGGCGCTGGAGCTGATGGTCGACCGGGCCCAGGAGCGCAAGACCTTCGGCCGCTATCTGCACCAGCACGGCAGCATTGGCGACTGGATTGCCCGCTCGCGCATGGAAATCGAACAGGCTCGTCTGCTGGTGCTGAAAACCGCCTGGATGATTGACGAGGTCGGCGCCAAGGCCGCGCGCCGGGAAATCGCCATGATCAAGGCGGTGGTGCCGAGCATGCTGGCCGGGGTAGTGGACCGGGCCATGCAAGTCTTCGGCGCCATGGGCCTGACCCCCGATACGCCGCTGGCGGACCTGTGGATTGCCTCGCGCGCCCTGCGGATTGCCGATGGCCCGGACGAGGTGCACCTGCGCAGCATCGCCCGGCTGGAAATCGACGCCGGCAAGGACCGGCGCGGCAGCAGCAGCGACTACCTGACGCCGCCGGACTGCCTGCGCCACTGAACGCCCAGGTCGGCCCGGGCATGCCTCCACAGAGGTAATGCCCGGTCGCCGGGATTTCGGTACAGTAGAGGCCATGACTACAGAACAGGATATGCCGATGTTGACGCACCTGAATGCCCAGGGCGAGGCCAATATGGTCGATGTCACCGCCAAGGCCAACAGCGAGCGTGAGGCCGTGGCCGAAGCTCTGGTACGCATGCGCCCGGAAACCCTGGCGATGATCCAGCAGGGCGGTCACCCCAAGGGTGACGTGTTTGCCGTGGCGCGCATTGCCGGCATCATGGCAGCCAAGCGCACGCATGAACTGATCCCCCTCTGTCACCCGTTGCTGCTGACCAGCATCCAGGTGCAACTGAGCGCAGAGTTGCCCGATGCGGTGCGGATTAGCGCGCGCTGCAAGCTGGCCGGGCAGACCGGGGTGGAAATGGAAGCCCTGACCGCCGCCAGTATTGCCGCCCTGACCCTGTATGACATGTGCAAGGCGGTCGACAAGGGCATGGTCATCGAATCGACCCGTCTGCTGGAAAAGACCGGCGGCAAGAGCGGACACTTTCAGGCTGAACAGCCGCAGGCCGGAGAGCAGCCATGATCAGCCTGCAGCTGTTTGCCCGCTACCGCGAACTGCTCGGGGTTGATCAGCAGCAGCTGGAGTGGAGCCCTGAACTGGGCACGCTGCGCGCCCTGCGTGACAGTTTGCTGAGCCGTGGCGAGGGCTGGCAGGTGCTCGCTGAACCGCGGTTGATGTGCGCCCTGAATCAGGACATGGTCAGCCTCGATACGCCGCTACAGGACGGTGACGAAGTGGCCTTTTTTCCACCCGTGACCGGGGGCTGAGATGGCGATTACCGTGCAAACCGCCTGTTTTGACCCCGGCGCCATGCTCAACCGTCTGCATGCCCAGCAGCTGGGTGTCGGCGCGGTGGTGGGGTTTAGCGGTTATGTGCGTGACTTCAACGACGGGCAGGAGGTCGCGGGGATGCTGCTGGAGCATTATCCGGGCATGACCGAAAAAGCCCTCCAAAAAATCGTCGATGAAGCGCAGGCGCGCTGGCCGTTGCTCAGTGTAGAGGTGCTGCACCGGGTCGGGCGCCTGGAGCCTGGCGAGCCGATCGTCTTTGTCGGTGTCAGCTCCGCGCATCGGGCGGCGGCCTTCGACGCTTGCCAGTTCATCATGGATTATCTGAAAACCCGTGCACCATTCTGGAAGAAAGAGGACGGCGCCGAGGGACCGCGTTGGGTCGATGCCCGGGATAGCGATAGTCTGGCCCTGGACAAGTGGCGCTAGCCCGCCGTTGAGCGGTGCTGCGCCTCTGCCCACAAGGCGTCCGGCAAAGACGTTCTACAAAGACTGTCCACCAAGTCGCTTCACAGCGTCTCCCCATAATGCCTCCGCAGGCTACCCCCAAGGGGGAATACCGTTCGGGGCCAGGCCTTGGCATGCTGCTGCAAACCCTTTTGGAGCAGCCCTCATGGCCCATCTGCAGCAGACCGAATTCACGCCGCTACACATAGCCGTGCTGACCGTCAGCGATAGCCGTTCACTGGCCACCGATGACGCCGGCCAGACCCTGGTCGATCGCCTGCAGGCGGCCGGTCATCAGTTGGCTGAGCGCCAGTTGTGCATCGACAACACCTATGTGCTGCGTGCGCAGCTGTCCCAGTGGATTGCTGATCCGCGCATCCAGGTGGTGCTGATTAACGGCGGCACCGGCTTTACCGCGCGGGACAATACGCCACAGGCCGTAACGCCGTTGCTCGACCGGCTGATGGACGGCTTTGGTGAGCTGTTCCGGCAACTCTCCTATGTCGATATAGGCGCCGCCACAGTGCAGTCTCGCGCCCTGGCCGGTTTTGCCAATGGCACGCTGATCTGCTGTGTGCCCGGTTCACCGGGGGCCTGTCGCACGGCCTGGGATGGCATCCTCGCAGCCCAGCTGGATGCGCGCAGCAAACCCTGCAATGTAGTGCCACACCTGGGTGTTGTTGATCAGCTCGCACCGGCCTGTTGCGCTAGCCGCGCCTAAGCGCCTGTGACGCTGAGCGGCGGCTGGCTGTCGGTCGATGAAAGCCTGGCGCGATTGCAGTTCGGCTGTTTTGACCGGCATCAAGGACAGCGCTGCGCCGCTCCGGCAGAGTAGGGCCTTTCTGACTTCATTCAGGGAGCATGTATGCAACTGGTTTGTCCCGCCGGCAGTCTGTCGGCACTCAAGGTCGCGGTGCGCGAGGGTGCCGATGCGGTGTATACCGGTTTTCGCGACGATACCAACGCCCGTCACTTTGCCGGGCTGAACTTCACTGACGCGCAACTCGATAGCGGCTTGCAGTTGATCCGCCGTGCGGGAAAACAGCTGTATATCGCGGTCAATACCTATGCGCTGCCGGATGGCTGGCGGCGCTGGCAAAGGGCCGTTGATCAGGCCGCGGATCTGGGTGTGGATGCGCTGATTGCCGCAGATCCCGGGGTACTGGCCTATGCCAGCCGGACCCATCCGCAACTGCCGCTGCACCTGTCGGTGCAGGGCTCGGCGACCAATGCCGCGGCGCTGGATTTTTACTACCAGCACTACGGCATCCGCCGCGCTGTGCTGCCCCGGGTGTTGTCACTGAATCAGGTGCGCCAGGTCGCCGAGGCCAGCCCGGTACCGGTCGAGGTTTTCGCCTTTGGCAGTCTGTGCATTATGGCCGAGGGCCGCTGCCACCTGTCCTCCTATGTTACCGGGCAATCACCGAACCTCTGTGGGGTCTGTTCGCCGGCCAGTGCCGTGCGCTGGAGCCAGGAACCCGAAGCACTGGTCTCGCGGCTCAACGAGGTGCTGATTGATCGCTACGCCGATGGCGAGGCGGCGGGCTACCCAACCCTGTGCAAGGGGCGCTTCATGGTCAATGGCAAACGCTTTCATGCGCTGGAGGAGCCGACCAGTCTGAATACCCTGGACCTGATTCCGCAGCTGGCGGCCCTGGGCGTTGCCGCCGTCAAGATCGAAGGCCGGCAGCGCAGCCCCAGTTATGTTGAGCAGGTTACCCAGGTCTGGCGCCAGGCGCTGGATTGCTACGCGGCAAACCCGAACGGGTTCGCGGTGGATCCCAACTGGAACCGTATGCTGGACAAATTATCCGAGGGCAGTCAGACCACTCTGGGCGCCTATCACCGGCCATGGCAATGAGCGCCAACGAGGAGTGCAAGCAGATGAAACTGTCGATGGGACCGATTCTGTTCTACTGGAGTCGCCAGACAATCATGGAATTTTACGCCAGCATGGCGACGCAGCCGCTTGACGCTATCTATCTTGGCGAAACGGTATGCTCCAAACGCCGCGCGCTGTCGCTTGACGACTGGCTCGGGTTGGCCCGCGACCTGCGCAGCGAAACCGCTGCCGAGCTGGTGATCTCCGGCATGGCGCTGATCGAGGCGGCCTCCGAACTCTCGACGCTGCGCCGGCTCTGCGATAACGGCGAAATCCGCGTGGAAGCCAATGATATGGCCGCCGTGCAGTACCTCAGCCGCGCGGGTGTCGAGTTCACCGGCGGCCCCTCGCTGAATCTGTATAACGCCTATGCCCTGGACCAGCTGGTGCGGCTCGGCATGACGCGCTGGGTGCCGCCGGTAGAATGCTCCGAGGCGTTGCTACGCGATCTTATCGATCAGGCTCACAAGCAAGGCTTGGGGCTGCCGGAGATTGAAATCTACGCCTGGGGTTATCTTCCCCTGGCGTACTCCGCGCGCTGTTTTACCGCGCGGGCCGAGAATCGGCCCAAGGACGACTGTGCCTTTATCTGCCAGGACTACCCCGAAGGCCTGCCGCTGCTCAGCCAGGAAGGGCAGCCGCTGTTTACCCTCAACGGTATTCAGACCCTGTCTGCCGGCGTCAGCAACCTGCTCGCCGAATATCCGCGCATGCAGGCGCTGGGCGTTGATATGTTGCGCCTGAGTCCGGCAGCAACGGGCATGGAAGAGGTGGTCCGCAGCTTTGATCAGGTCAGGTGTGGTGCTCAGCCACCGCTGGCAGTAGATGGCTGTAACGGTTATTGGTATGGCCAGCCGGGCATGCTGCGGGTCGAGGAGGCGGGTCTATGTTGAAGCCCGTTAACCTGGCGCTGCGGGCGGCCGGGCCACTGCTGGGCCTGGGCCGTCACACGCCCTTTGTGTTGCAACGCTTGCTGATCGAACAGGCGATGGCCAAATTGTTTGCCGAGCCGCTGGCGGATGGCAGCTTTGCTTGTCTGCAGGGCCGCTGGCTGCGTCTTGAAGTGGCCGATCTGGGCCTGGCCTGGAACGTCACGCGCGGGCGTTTGGGTCTGCAGCTAGGCGAGCATGCGCCGGCGGATTTGCTGATTCGCGGCAACTGGCGGGAATTTCTGTTACTGGCCAGCCGTCACGAAGATCCCGACACCCTGTTTTTTCGCCGGCGCTTGAGTATTGAGGGCGACACCGAGCTGGGCCTGGAGATCAAGAACCTGATTGACAGCCTCGATCCTGACGAGCTGCCGCCGCGCCTGTGGCGTATGTTGCGCTGGCTGGGCGCGGGGGTTGTCGCCGACGAAAGTGCGGCGGTACTCCTTCACCCGGCCTGAACCATCACTGCAAAGGAGGTTGCCATGCACGCCAAAACCGACCCGCTGATCTACTCCTGTTCCGGCTGCTCGAATGTTGCGCAGCTGGCCAATACCCTGGCGCTGCGGCTGGATCGTGCCGGGGTAGCGGAAATGTCCTGTATCGCCGGGGTTGGCGGCGGCGTGCCGGCGCTGGTCCGCAGCGCCCAGTCTGGCCGCCCGATAGTGGCGATCGACGGATGCAAGCTGGAGTGTACCAAAGCCTGTTTGCGCCAAGCGGGCGTAGCGCCGGACCTGCATGTCATGCTCGGCGATTTTGGTCTGCGCAAACGCTTCGGTGAAGAGTGCAGCGAGGGTCAGGCCGACCAGCTTGAGGACCAACTGGTGGAAATGATCTGGCAGTTGCGTAGGGAGACCGAGTCGCGCCAGACCGGGTCGCGCCAGACCGCGCCTCGCTGACCGGACCGCACCTAGCCGGCCGCGACCGGACCGCCCCGGCCGGTCCGCACTGGGCCTGTTCAGGCGATATTGTTTTCCACCACCCAGACCGCCGCCTCGGTGCGCGAACGCATGCCGAGTTTGTTCAGCAGGCGCTTCACATGCACCTTGACGGTGCCTTCGGCAATATCCAGCCGGCGTGCGATCATCTTGTTGCTCAGGCCCTTGGTGATCAGCTTGAGTACGTCCTTTTCGCGCTTGGTCAGGTTGGCTGCCTGCACCTGTGATTGGGTTTTCGGTCGCTCGCGCAGGGCTTCGGCCAGCACCATCGTCAGCTCCGGGCTCAGCGCCAGCTTGCCGCGGGCCGCCAGACGCAGGTGCTCGACCAGCGCATCGGGGTCCATGTCCTTGAGCAGGTAACCGTCAGCGCCGTGGCGCAGGGCTTCGAGTACGTCGCTGTGATCATCCGATACAGTGAACATGATAATGCGCGCGTCGACCTGTTGATCACGCATCTGCCGCAGGGTTTCCAGGCCGTCCATGCCGGGCATGTTCAGATCCAGCAGGATCAGGTCAGGTTCCAGTTCCGCAGCCATGCGGATGGCTTCCTCGCCGCTCGCGGCCTCACCCACCGGGTCCATGTCATCCTCCATGGCCAGCAGATCGCGCAGGCCGCGACGCATCATCGGGTGGTCGTCCACCAGCAATATTTTCACAGCATCTTCTGCCGGAGTGTCGATCGCAATGTCATGCTCGGTCATGATCCGGTTTGCTCCTGTTTGAGGTTGATCAGGCGATAATCTGGCGGGAAGCGCAAGTACACACGGGTGCCGCCGGCGTCGCGCGGTGTGATGGACAGCGTACCGTTCAGGCTGTTGGCGCGCTCGACCAATATGCTGATGCCGTAATGGCCAGCCGGCGATACGGCCTCGGCAATGCCGATGCCGTCATCGTCGATGGTCACATGAATGGTGCCCTGCCGGTCCTGGGTCAGCGTCAGGACGCAATATTTTGCCTGGGCGTGCTTGACCACATTGCTGAGTGCCTCCCGGACGATTTGCAGGCAATGGATTTCCTCGTTGGGCGTCAGCGGGCAATGGTCGAGCCGGTAGTCCATCTGGATGTTGACCCCGGAATTGGCTCCGAACTCCTGCAGCGTCGCCTCTAACGCCGGTTTCAGCCCTGGTTTGTCGACCTTGATACGGAAGGTGGTGAGCAGTTCGCGCAATTGCCGGTAGGCGGAATTGAGCCCCTGTTCGATCTGTGCCATGGTCTCTGCCAGCTCCGCCGCCGCGCAGCCCTTGGCGGTCTGGCGCTTGAGCCTGGCCAGCTGCAGTTTCTGGGCAGAGAGTGACTGGGCGAGCGAATCATGCAATTCCCGGGCGATCACGGCGCGTTCCTCCATCAAGGCCATTCTGGCCTGTTGCTGGCCCTGATCGCTCAAGATCAGGCCGGCCGCATAAAGGTCTGCGAGGGTGATCATCAGTCGCGTTTGCCAGGCCTCAAGTGGCTCCCCTGCGGGTTGCTCGATACGCAGCGCGCCCAGCTCGGTCTGCCCGGAACGCAGGTTGAAACTGATCAGCTGGTTGCCCGATGGCAGCTGAGCGTCGTCGTGATTGGCCGGGCACGCCTGGCAATCGGGCAGCTTGCAGTAGGCCGGCGGCAGCAAGCTGGCAGAGGTCATAGCGGTATGACTGCCGGGCTCGGCGACCCGGTTCAGGCACAGTGAAACCGGCCCGCAACCGAGAATCTCGCGGACTTTCGCCAGTTGGCGGCCCATCATCAGGGCCGGTTCGTCCGGACGGCCATAGAGCAGACGCGCGCTGTCAAAGAGCAATTGCAGCGTGGCGTTGCTGCGTCTCAGCGCCGCGGTTTTCTCGTCGACCTTGTGTTCCATCTCGGCATACAGGCTGGCCAGCTGCTGGTTCATCTGGTTCAGCGTGCGCGACAGCATACTCAGCTCGGTCTCGCCGGCGACCGTGACCTGGCCGCTGAAATCGCCGCGGCTGATCTGCCGCGCCATGGCAGTCAATTGGCGCAACGGGGTGACCAGCTTGTTGTTCAGCGCGAACAGGAGCAGAAAGGCAATCAGCGCGGTGACGAACAGGGTGCTGACCTGAAGGGCACGAATAATCGCCAGATTCTTTTCCGATGACGCTTGCAGGGTTCCGACGAAGTCATCCAGCTGTGCAACGAACTGCGGCACCTCGGCACGGAACGCGGCCGCGGCGTCGGGATCGTTCAGTAGCGGCCGCATGGTCTGTCGCCACTGTTCCATCGCCTGCGCGTGCAGTCGTCTCAGGCCAATATCATCGTGTCGCAACAGGGCTGATTCAATGGCGGCCGACCCCAGAGTAGCGTCCATCTGCTGTGCATGCCGGTCCAGAGTGGCGCTGTCCTGATCAGCGAGCAGTGCAAGGCGGTAGGCCTGCATGCGCAGGCTGCCTGCCTTGTTGATCGCGCCCGCATCGCCCTGCAGCGAATCTGCCATATAAAGCCCCCCGAGCATGCTCACCAGGCTGACTCCAATGATAATGACAAAGGCCACCAGGGTACTGAATACGATCGAATGACGGGGCGCCGGCAGGTGGGCGTCGGCTGCTGCAATGTCATCGCGGGCGCTGGGTGAAGTCATTTTGGCACGGCTCCGTTGGAAGGTTTTACGCCACAGGCGAGTGTATACCCATTAAGCCCCGGCGTTGTGCGCAATGCCTTGGGGTCTTGCTTTGCTAGTCTGCAAGGATCTGATTATAAAGGATTTTCTAATTTTTAAGGGAGTATCTCGAAGGAGGTACAACGCCCCTGATCTCACGTTTGCCGGGGCAAAAGCATTGATCTGGATCAATTGAATCGGTGCCGCCGCCCTATACTTTGCCAGCCATCCCCATTGCTCCGAGACTCCGGACGATGGCACGGCAGGCAACAGGAAAGGGCGCATCATGACCGATATCGAGAAATGGAATCCGGAAGATCCGGACTTCTGGGACAGCCGCGGCAAGAAAATAGCCAACCGCAACCTCTGGATCTCCATACCCAGCCTGTTGATGGGTTTTGCTATCTGGTTGATGTGGGGCATCGTCACGGTGCAGATGATCAACCTGGGCTTTCCGTTTGCCCCGGCCGAACTCTTTACCCTCACCGCGATCGCCGGTCTGACCGGCGCGACCCTGCGCATACCGGCGTCGTTCATGATCCGCATCGCGGGCGGGCGCAATACCATTTTCCTCACCACGCTGCTGCTGGTGATCCCGGCCGCGGGTGCCGGGATGGCGCTGCAGAGTCAGGATACGCCGCTGTGGGTGTTCCAGTTGCTGGCGTTCCTGTCCGGTATCGGCGGCGGCAACTTCGCCTGTTCGATGAGCAACATCAGTGGTTTCTTCCCGAAGAACCAGCAGGGTCTGGCCCTGGGCCTGAACGCCGGCCTGGGCAACTTCGGCGTGACCACCATGCAAATTCTGATTCCGCTGGTGATGACGGCGGGGGTGTTCGGTTCCTTCGCAGGCGGCTCGATGATACTGCTCAGCGACAGTGGCACGCTGATCGGCCGCATCGCCGCCGGTACTGAAACCTGGATACAGAATGCCGGCTGGATATGGGTGGTCTTTCTCATTCCGCTGGGCTTTGCCGGCTGGTTCGGCATGCACAACCTGCTGACCATTACGCCCAATCCGGGTAACCCGTTATCGGCCTTTGGCAAGATCCTTGGCCTGTATGTGGTCGGTTTTGCCACCGCCGGACTGGGCCTGTATCTGTACCTGCCGGCGCCCACCGGGCTGGGCGTGCTGAACATGTGGGTGACCATGATCCTGATCATGGGGCTGACCCTGTTCATCCTGCGCATGCTGCCCGGCAGCATCAAGCCGAACATCAAGCGCCAGTTCCAGATTTTCTCCGACAAGCACACCTGGTCGATGAGCGTGTTGTACATCCTCACGTTCGGCTCCTTTATCGGTTTTTCCATGGCACTGCCACTGTCGATCACGGTGATCTTCGGTTACCTGAACGAAGTGGCCGCCGATGGCAGCGTGACCCGGGTGGTCAACCCGAATGCGCCTAGCGCGCTGACCTATGCCTGGATCGGGCCCTTTGTCGGTGCGCTGATCCGGCCGCTGGGCGGCTGGATCTCCGACAAGGTCGGCGGCTCGATCGTCACCCAGGTGATCTCGGTAGTCATGGTCGCGGCGTCGGTTGCCGCCGGCTACGTGATGCAACTGGCCTACAGCTCGACGCATCCAGAGCAGTATTTCTTCCTCTTCCTGGTGCTGTTTCTGGTGCTGTTCGCGGCCTCCGGCATCGGCAACGGCTCGACCTTCCGCACCATCGGTGTGATCTATGACCGCGAGAAGGCTGGCCCGGTGCTGGGCTGGACCTCGGCAGTGGCCGCTTATGGCGCCTTTGTCGCCCCGATCGTGATCGGCGAGCAGGTCAAGGCCGGTACCCCTGAGGTGGCCATGTACGGGTTTGCAGTGTTCTACGCACTCTGCCTAGTCCTTAACTGGTGGTTCTATCTGCGCCCCAATGCCTACGTCAAGAATCCCTGAGCGGAGTAACCAACATGCGCATCATGATTGCCTATGACCACTCGCGCAACGCCATCACGGCGCTGCAGAGCACCATCGATATGTTCAAGCCGCTCAAGCCGCTGATCATGCTGATTGGTGTCGTCGAAGAGAGTCTGGATACCAGCAGTGTGGCCAGCCAGAGTTATGAAGAGCAGCGGGCCGAATTCGAGGGCTACCTGCGCCTGGCAGCCCAGCAGGTGGTCGAACAGGGCCTGGATGCTGAAGTGATTATTGCTGAAGGGGACGTGCGCAAGATGATCCTCAAGGCAGTCCAGAACAAGAAGCCAGACCTGCTGGTGATCGCCCGCCACAGCCAGGAACCTGATGGCGGCTTCATTTCACGCTCGCTGAATCTGCTGGTCGATGAGCTCGATTACATGACGTTTGGCAGTGTCAGCGCCTTTCTGGCCCGACGCTCACCCTGTCCGGTGTTGATCCAGGCCTGTCCCTGATGCGCAAAGTGGAGACTGAAGTATGAAAGTGGCAGAGATTTTCCAGTGGAAAAGGCCTGAGGTCAA
>JAWOGT010000090.1:0-4104 GCA_046496585.1 Halopseudomonas sp. | reverse complement strand
AGCCAGACCTGCTGGTGATCGCCCGCCACAGCCACGAGCCGGATAGCGGTTTCATTTCACGCTCGCTGAATCTGCTGGTCGATGAGCTCGATTACATGACGTTTGGCAGTGTCAGCGCCTTTCTGGCCCGGCGCTCACCCTGTCCGGTGCTGATCCAGGCCTGTCCCTGATGCGCAAAGTGGAGAATGAAGTATGAAAGTGGCAGAGATTTTCCAGTGGAAAAGGCCTGAGGTCAAAGCGCTGCACCTGACCTGGTTGGCGTTCTATATCAGCTTCTTCGTCTGGTTCGGCATGGCGCCACTGGCCTCGAGCATGCTCAAGAGCCTGAACTGGCTGACCCCGGATGACATCAAGCTGTTTGCGATTGCCAACGTGGCGCTGACCATCCCGGCGCGCATCATCGTCGGCATGGCGCTCGACCGTTTCGGTCCGCGCCGGGTGTTCTCGATCCTGCTGGTGGTCATGGCGCTGCCGGCACTGTTTTTCGCCTTTGGCGACACGCGGGTCCAGTTGCTGGTGTCACGGCTGATTCTGAGCTCGGTCGGTGCCAGCTTCGTGGTGGGTATCCACATGACCGCGATGTGGTTCAAGCCCAAGGATATCGGTTTTGCCGAAGGCTTCTATGCCGGCTGGGGTAACTTCGGTTCTGCGGCGGCGGCGATGACGCTGCCGGCCATTGCCATCCACGCCTTTGGCGGGCCGGATGGCTGGCGCTGGGCGGTGGCCGCCTCGGCGATCATCATGGCCGCCTATGGCGTTTTTTACTGGTTCGCGATCACCGACGGCCCGGCCGGCTCGATTCACCGCAAGCCGCACAAGACCGCGGCGCTGGAAGTCAGCACCTGGGCGGACATGTACAAGCTGATCGCCTGGACCATTCCCATGGTCGGGGTGCTGGCAATTCTGGTCTGGCGGATCGAGGGCATGGGCTACCTGTCCGCCACCGGCGCCTGGATCTGCTACGCGGTCATCGCGGCGGTGGTGGTTTACCAGGTGGTGCAGATTCTCAGGGTGAATATCCCGATTCTGAAGAAAGGCGTGCCCGAGGATGACAAGTACCCCTTCAACAGCGTGGCGGCACTGAACTCGACCTACTTCGCCAACTTTGGCGCCGAGCTGGCCGTGGTGTCCATGCTGCCGATGTTCTTCGAAATGACCTGGGGCCTGACACCCACGGTAGCCGGGCTTATCGCCGCCTCCTTCGCCTTCGTCAACCTGATCGCCAGACCCATGGGCGGGATGGTCTCGGACCGCATGGGTAACCGGCGCTTCGTCATGCTCGCCTACATGTTCGGCATCGGTATCGGCTTCCTGTTTATGGGTCTGATGGACGAGAAGTGGCCGCTGTTCGTCGCCGTGATTATCACGGTCGCCTGCTCGGTCTTCGTCCAGGGTGCAGAGGGTGCCACCTTCGGCATCATCCCGTCGATCAAGCGCCGGGTAACCGGGCAGATTTCCGGCATGGCTGGGGCCTACGGCAACGTCGGCGCGGTCTGCTACCTGACCCTGTACACCTTTGTTACCCCATCGCAGTTCTTCCTGATCATTGCTGCCGGCGCCTTCGTCAGCTTCGGCTTGTGCATGCTCTGGCTCAAGGAGCCAGAGGGGGCTTTCTCGGAAGAATATTACGTGTCCTCGGTGGACCGCCAACTGGAGGCCCAGCACGCGCAGAAAGTGGTCTGAATACGAACCTGTGTGCGCCGCGTTGCGGCGCCCTGTAACTACGTGAGAGCCGGTCCGGCCAAGCGCCGACCGAATGAGGAGAAACACCATGAGTCACTTGCTCGATCAACTTCGCTTCTTCAACCGCAAGCAGGACGAATTTGCCGACGGACACGGCGAGACGCGCATCGAATCGCGCGACTGGGAAGACGTTTACCGCTCCCGCTGGCAGTACGACAAGATTGTCCGCTCCACCCACGGTGTAAACTGCACCGGTTCCTGTTCCTGGAAGATCTACGTCAAGAACGGTCTGATTACCTGGGAGACCCAGCAGACCGACTATCCGCGTACCCGTCCAGACCTGCCCAACCACGAGCCACGCGGCTGCCCGCGCGGCGCCAGCTACAGCTGGTACATCTACAGCGCCAACCGGCTGAAATACCCCAAGGTGCGCAAGGCGCTGCTCAAGCTCTGGCGTGAAGCCCGCACCACTATGGCGCCGGTGGATGCCTGGCGCAGTATTGTCGAGGATCAAGCCAAGGCGACCTCCTACAAGGCCGAACGCGGGCTGGGTGGTTTTATCCGCTCGAGCTGGGACGAGGTGACCGAAATCATTGCCGCGGCCAACGTCTATACCGTCAAGGAATACGGCCCGGATCGCGTGGTCGGCTTCTCGCCGATCCCGGCGATGTCGATGGTCAGCTACGCCGCCGGCAGCCGTTACCTGTCGCTGATCGGTGGCGTGTGCCTGAGCTTCTATGACTGGTACTGCGATCTGCCGCCTGCCTCGCCGATGGTCTGGGGCGAGCAGACCGACGTGCCGGAATCGGCCGACTGGTACAACTCCAATTACATCATTGCCTGGGGCTCCAACGTGCCGCAGACGCGCACGCCTGACGCGCACTTCTTTACCGAAGTCCGTTACAAGGGCACCAAGACCGTCTCGATCACCCCGGACTACTCCGAAGTCGCCAAACTCACCGACCTCTGGCTGAACCCCAAGCAGGGTACCGATGCGGCCCTGGGCCAGGCATTCAATCATGTGATCTTCAAGGAATTTCACCTGGAGAATCCGAGCGCGTACTTTACCGATTACGTGCGCCGCTATACCGATTTTCCAATGCTGGTACTGCTCGAAGAGGCCGAACAGGGCTTCAAGCCAACGCGCTTTCTGCGCGCCTCGGATCTCGACGATCAGTTGGGTCAGGACAACAACCCCGAGTGGAAGACCATTGCGATCGACAGCAACACCGATCAACTGGTCTCGCCGCTGGGTTCCATCGGTTACCGCTGGGGCGAGTCGGGCAAGTGGAATATCGAGGCGCGTGAGGGTGGCGAAGGCCGTGAGGTCACGCTGCAACTCAGCCAGATCGAGCATGGCGAAGTGGTCAATGTGGCCTTCCCGTATTTCGGCGGGCAGTTGCACGATCACTTCCAGCAGGCCGATGGCGAAGAGATCCAGTACCGTCATCTGCCCAGCCGTCTGCTGAGCATGGCCGACGGCAAGCAGCTGCGCGTGGCGACTGTATTCGACATCCAGGCCGCTGGCCTGGCTATCGATCGCGGCCTCGGTGGTGCCAACGTGGCCAGCAGCTATGACGATGCCAGCGTACCGGGTACCCCGGCGTGGCAGGAGCAGATTACCGGCGTCAGCCGCGAGAAGGTCATCCAGGTGGCCCGCGAATTCGCCGATAACGCCGACAAGACCAAGGGTCGGTCGATGATCATCGTCGGCGCGGCGATGAACCACTGGTACCACATGGACATGAACTACCGCGGCCTGATCAACATGTTGTTGATGTGTGGCTGCGTGGGTCAGACCGGTGGTGGCTGGGCACACTATGTCGGCCAGGAAAAACTGCGGCCGCAGACTGGCTGGCTGCCGCTGGCCTTTGGTCTGGACTGGAGCCGTCCGCCACGGCAGATGAACGGCACCAGCTTCTTCTATAGCCACAGTTCGCAGTGGCGCCACGAGAAGATGAGCGTGCACGAGATTCTCTCGCCGCTGGCCGACAAGTCGCAGTTCCCCGAGCACATGCTCGACTACAACATCCGCGCCGAGCGCGGCGGCTGGCTACCGAGTGCGCCGCAGTTCAACCGCAACCCGCTGGCGATTTGCCGCGAGGCGGCTGCCAAGGGCATGGATCCCAAGGCCTATGCGCTGCAGAGTTTGCAGGATGGCAGCCTGCGGTTTGCCTGCGAAGAGCCGGACAACAGCGATAACTTTCCGCGCAACATGTTTATCTGGCGCTCCAACCTGCTGGGCAGCTCGGGCAAAGGCCACGAATACATGCTCAAGTACCTGTTGGGTACGCCCAGGCACGGCGTGATGAACGAGGATGTGGGCAAGCGCGACGGGCTCAAGCCCACCGAAGCCGATTGGGTGGATGAAGGCGCGATTGGCAAGATCGATCTGGTGACCACCCTGGACTTCCGCATGTC
>JAWOGT010000071.1:0-2830 GCA_046496585.1 Halopseudomonas sp. | reverse complement strand
GAGAAGATCATCAACAAGACCAAGCACGGCTTTGGTCTGCCCTTCGGTGTATGGAGCACGCAATACGCGCCGCTTGGCGACATCGTCAGCGACAGCCTGTCGGATTTCAAGCAGCGCGGCTGGATTCTGCCCGCGTATCTCGATCACATGTCGGCCATGTCGCGCGGACCGCATGCCAGCTACTACGGGGTGATGATCTGGGTTACGATGATGCTGGAGCGGTGGCTGCAGGAAAACGGGCACTGAGCTCTGCTTGTGGGGCCGCGCCCCTTGGGCGATGTGGTGGTAATGCCCCAATGATGGTTGATCGCCATGAGCAACCTGGCCGGGCATAAAGGCGGGACGCCCACAAAACGCCAATCTGCCTTCCCTGTAGGAAATTCTATGTCCTTATGCAAGTCCGGATGAGGCGGTGGCGCGGTTTTTGTGGGAGCCCAGCCTCTGGGCGATTGCTGAGTCGGCTGTAGCGATGTCCTCGCTATGCCACCGGGCTTATCGGGGCGAGGCGCCCCTCCCACAGGTCAAGCCTGGATATGGCGGCAGTGTGTTCTTCATCCACCTGGTGCGCCATGAGCGCCATCATCGACCGGCAAGATTCAGGAATTGGGTGCGGACAGGCGCCTGAGCACGTCGGGGTTCTGATCGATGAATTGCTTCATATCGGACCTGAGGCTGCCGAGGTGGGATTGCAGTGTCGCCGGGGTGATCCTGGCCCCGAAAAGTGGCGTACGGTTGATATCCAGCCCGCATCCCCGGCCGAGCATGGTCGCGAGCATCAGGTCGCCTAATTCCTTTCGATAGTGCGCTGGCTCCCAGTACCACTCGAGCATGCTTTGCCTGTCGTTGCGTGGCGGCGGGCTTTCGGTCGAGTACCTGTCTAAGGCATTGAAGTCCCATAGCGGAACGGCATACTCATCGGCAACCGCCATCAATTGCGACTTCCATTCTTCGAATACCTGCCATTTGCCACTCAATTCGATCTGCACCAGATAATCCGAGTGATAGGGATTGATAAAGAGCACGACTTCCATGTCGCGTGACGCCGCCCATTGCAGCAGATGTCTCAGCGCCAGCAGCGGTAAAGTTTGTTTGCCCTCGGCGTCGAGGACGCCGAGCCCATCCTGCTGCAGCCGCTTTTTCACCTCGGCGTTCTTTTGCAGGAAGAGCACGGCCTGTCCTTCGTTGCGGATGATCGGCAGATAGTCCTGCGCGGGGTTAAACCCATCCTCGCGCCGCGTTGCCGAATACGGGTCGCGCTGGGCTGTGAGGGTGATGACCGAGTCGCCAAGAGCGACCATGGAAAACAGGCCACTCAGCATGTCCTCAGCCTGCTGAAAGCTTGCAGGCACGCCGTGCAAGCCCGGATCCTGGCGCAGGCGGCCATCGTAACTTCTGGCATGACGTTCCCAGTCAACCTCCCCGGTGACCTTGCTCGAGTCGACCAGGAAGTCCAAAAAATCGACCCCGAACAGGACACGCCGGGCGTTGCCACTTTCGACCGCGTGCTGCACATACCGGACTTGCATGAAAACGTCCGCACCCGGAATGGCAGCATTGAAGACAGGCTGGTCCACGCCCATCCAGCACACGCTTTGCGGGTCGAGGCCGATCTCCGGTCGAGAGTTCCCGCCAATAACGACCTTGGGCTCGGCTCGCGACGCCATGTAGGGCTTGGTCACGCGCACCCGTTCCGTGGCAGCTGGCTTGAGCTCGTTAAATCCGGCTATGCGTGGACTGCCGAAGAGACCATAGGGATCGACCAGGTAATTGAAGCCGGCAGCACCCAGGCAAACCAGCACGAAACTGGTCGCCAGGATCGACAAAAAGCGTTTGTGCGTCTTCGTGTCGACCATGGCTCAGAACTGGAAGTAGAGGAATTCGGAAATTCGGCTCATGGCGAGCACACCGAGGGCGGCAACCAGACCGGTCGCAACTGCCCAGACCAGGCTCGGCCTCCAACTGAGAATCGCTTGGAGTCCATGCAGAATGCGAAGCTCGTTTCTGGCTTCTGCATGATGGGGATGAATCCCCGGTTCCTCCCTGTGCATGATCTGCTGGGTGTTCGGCATGGCGAGCACCACCCCCAGCAGGAAAAACACCCATAGCCAGGTGAAGATGAACTGGCTACCCCCACCCAGATAACTGCCAAAACCGAACTCGACCAGGATCGGCCAGGCACTGCCCAGCCGGGCTGCGATGGCATTCGGCAGCGCGATACCGTTCATGCCAGCCATGCCCTGCAGCATGGCCAGAGCCGCTTCGAAACTGGCTGCACGAAAGAACACCCAACCGATCACGACCGCGACGAAGGTGATCGACCACGCCAACAGCTTCGCCAGCCGCCTTGGCAGCATGGGCCCATGCCAGAAACGCTTCACGGCATAGCTCCAGGCGTGGTTGATGCACAGATACAGGCCATGCAGACCGCCCCAGATCACGAACGTCCAGCCAGCGCCATGCCAAAGTCCGCCCAGCAGCATGGTCAGCATCAGATTGCGGTAGCGCAACAGCTTGCCGTTGCGGTTTCCGCCCAGCGGGATGTAGAGATAGTCACGCAGGAAGCGTGACAGGGTCATGTGCCAGCGGCGCCAGAACTCGACGATGTTGGTCGCCTTGTAGGGTGAATGGAAATTGATCGGCAGCTTCATTCCGAACATTCGCCCGGCTCCGATCGCCATGTCGGAATAGCCGGAAAAATCGAAATAGAGTTGGAAGGTGTAGGCAAGCGCGCCACCCCAGGCCTCGAAGAAAGTAAGGGTCTGACCCGCCGCGGCGGCATCGAATACGGGAGTGGAATACTGTGCGATGCCGTCGGCTAGCACTGTTTTCT
>JAWOGT010000050.1:0-8399 GCA_046496585.1 Halopseudomonas sp. | reverse complement strand
CGCCCCACAGTATCGCCGACGATCTCGACGGCCGAAATCCCTACCTCCTTGTCGCCTTCATACACGCGAAAGCCTTGATGCTCGATATCCGTACCGCGATCGCCGATATACGCCTGATCAAACGCCAGTGGCGGATGGGGGACGTGAAAGTCCAGATAGATAGACTGGCCAGTGACTGTCGCTCTGCGGGGCGCCAGCGGCTGCCACTGGCGGCGCTCGACCGCTACGTGGTGATAGACCTTGCCGAGCATCTGACCAAACCAGCGGTAGCCGTTGGCAGACAGATGCCCCCCTTTGTCGACATACTGATAGACCGGCCCGGCGAGAAACCAATTCGGCTCTTCTTGAGCCAGCTCCCATTGCGCCATACCCACTGCCAGGGTGCCGTCCTCTCGCGAATGCTTGGCATCGGTCTGGTAGGTCAGAAATACGGGCATCAACTCCTGCCCCGCCACCGCTACGGCGGTATCCTGATTCAGGTCTTGGCGCAACTGCCGCATATACCGCTTGTAGCGCTGCTTGTCATTGATACCGCCATTGGCATGCGAGTAATCGTATTCGCCCTGCAGCCAGAAAAAGGCGCTGATGCTGTAACTGGCATCCTCATCTTCGGCCAGTGCACTGGCCTGGTTGACCGCGCCAGTAACGCGCTTGTATTCGTCGTAATCGCCACCCTTGACCAACTGCGACACCGAACGCCCAGAGGTGGCTGCATTACTGGCAAGGAACACATGATCAGCATCCGCATCCCGCCCCAACCCACGCAGATACAAGCGCCGAGCCATGTTCACTGCGCCTACTTCGACAGGCTCACCTTCAGCCTGGTTATGCTGGTCCAGTTGCGCGACCTGTTGTTGGCTGAGCAGCACATCGCCTTTCAGATGTTGCTGAACGACTGCCCGCAGCGGCTTGAACGCCGCCCCGCCTACAGGACGGAAAGCCCCGCCACTGGTCGTACCCGAGCGCGTGGAGTCACCCACCATCAGGTTGTCGTAGCCCGGATCGACAGACAAGGCAGGCCAACCTTCGGCCGCAGATGCCAGGGACTGGCCATAAGTAATGAAGTGGTTGTATTGCGAAGTCGGTGGCTGAGACAGCTCATTGGGCTGCTGCATCAGCTCCTGACTCAAACGCTTATTCTCGGCGTCGCGGGCGGCGAGGTCCGGCCCTGAAAGATCAGCGGCAACGGCAAAATGCGCTGAGAGCGTCACTGCACCCGCAGTCAGGCACACGAGAAACACTTGGGACATACCCATCCCCTTGATTCAGTTTGAAAAGGTTCAGGACTACCAGTGGCCGAATGGTCACTGCTCTGGCGAGGCCCTTTGGCAGGGAACAACATGAGACACAAACTATACGTTACCGCGGATCAAGGCAAGACCCAGCCTGGGCACCCGGTTCTAGTTGGGCAAGGTGTTTGGCTATCAGTGGTCAAGGGGAGCGACATCAGTTGCGGCAGAGACAGCAAAAGAACCGCCGCATTGGTGCGCGAGCCCGGATTCGAACCGGGGACCTACCGCTTAGGAGGCGGTCGCTCTATCCAGCTGAGCTACAAGCGCATGAGGGAACTCGCTTACAGGTCCGACGTCCTACCTGAAGCTGCGCGCATATTAACTGATCATGAACCGTGTTGACCACCAGCGAGAAGGTCCCCATGCATGGTCGCCAAATGCCATCTGTCGGAAATGCGTCACAGTTAAAAGGCAATTTTACGTCACATACTGACAATTATTGGTGAAAACAGGTATAAAGTTCCCCATACACTTTATGTAACAGATGCAAGCACAATTTGCACAAAAGCACTTCTGATACTGCAGCTACACTGAATTCCAGGCAGCTGGCGAATTACCAATTGGCCAGCATCGATTTTATTCTCTCAAGCGATTAATGTTGCCCATATGAAAACTGCTATCCAACATTATACTAGCCGCACCGCTGACAAATTTGTCGTCCGTCTGCCTGAAGGTATGCGCGAACATATCGCTGAAGTTGCCCGACAGCATCATCGCAGCATGAATTCCGAGATCATTGCCAGGCTTGAACACAGCCTGCTGGATCTTCCCACGCTGCCCGAACAACCCTCACGGCAAATGCTCAATGACAAACAGATTGACAGTCTGAGCCATCCCGAGCGCGAGTTGCTTCTGCGCTTCCGCGAAATGAGCCGACGCCAGCAGAATGCGTTATTGGCCCTCTTCCCTGGCGAAGAGCAACAGCAAGCCTGATTCTCAGACCAAATCCCTACATCCTGATCCCAATAAAAAACCGCTCAATGAGCGGTTTTTTATTGCACGCCTTTGGGTCAGCCAACGAAGGCCAGCAATATACCCGCCGCCACTGCGGAGCCAATAACGCCAGCCACATTGGGCCCCATTGCATGCATCAGCAGGAAGTTCTGCGGATTGGCCTCCAGGCCAACCTTGTTGGAGACCCGAGCTGCCATTGGCACGGCCGAGACGCCAGCAGAACCGATCAACGGATTGATCGGCTGTTTGCTGACCATGTTCATCACCTTGGCCATCAGTACACCCGAGGCAGTGCCGACGCAGAACGCCACCATCCCCAACACCAGGATACCCAGGGTGGTCAGCTGCAGAAAGGCTTCCGCAGACAGCTTAGATCCTACCGCCAAACCCAGACCGAGGGTCACGATATTGATCAACGCATTGCGTGAGGTCTCAGCCAGACGCTCAACCACGCCACATTCGCGCATCAGGTTACCGAAGCACAGCATGCCCACCAGCGGGGCAGCCGAGGGCAGCAGGGCCGCGACCAGGAGCAATAGCACAAGCGGGAAGATGATCTTCTCGGTCTTGCTGACGACCCTGAGCTGGGTCATGGTGATGGCCCGCTCTTTTTCTGTCGTCAGGGCGCGCATGATCGGTGGCTGGATCAACGGCACCAGGGCCATATAAGCATAAGCCGCCACGGCGATAGGACCCAACAGATGCGGAGCCAGTTGGGATGTCACGAAAATCGACGTCGGCCCGTCAGCACCGCCGATAATGGCGATCGATGCTGCTTCCTTCAGCGTGAACTCAAAGCCCGGTATCCCCCAGGCGGTCAGGGCCAGCGCGCCCATCAGGGTGCCGAAGATACCGAATTGGGCAGCCGCCCCTAACAGCAAGGTCCTGGGGTTGGCGAGCATCGGACCAAAATCGGTCATCGCGCCTACACCCATGAAAATCAACAGCGGGAACAGCGTCGTGGGCAAGCCGGCCTGGTAAATCAGATACAGCAAGCCACCGGGATCGGCCATACCTGCCACCGGCAGGTTGGCGAGAATGCCGGCGAAGCCGATCGGGATCAACAACAACGGTTCAAAGCCCTTGCGTATAGCCAGGTAAATCATGCCCAGGCACACCAGAATCATGATTATCTGGCCCAGTTCCATCTGGTAAAGCCCCGTCGACTGCCATAATTGGAGAATATTATCCATCCAGATTCTCCCTTAACCTATGGTCAGCAAAGTGTCACCGACGCTGACGGCGTCGCCCACTTTGACGTCGACAGAACCCACTGTGCCAGCCTTGAAGGCTCGCACTTCGGTCTCCATTTTCATGGCTTCGAGAATAATCACCACATCACCCTCTTCAACCATGTCGCCTGGGGACACCAGCACCTTGAAGATGTTGCCGGCCAAGGGGGCTTTTTGCGGCTCACCGCCGCCAGCCGGCGCAGTTGCTGCAGCAGCAGGAGCGGAAGCACTTTCGCCTAACGGCTTGATGCCGGTGATATCACCACCATCAGCAACCTGAACCACGAATTCCTTGCCATTCACGGTTACGGTATACACTTCGGGCTCTCCTGACTTCGCAGCAGCAGCCACTTCCTTACCCGTCGGCACTGGCTCGAAGGCCTCTGGATTGCCGCGGTTTTCAAGAAACTTCAGGCCAATCTGCGGGAACAAGGCATAAGTCAGCACATCGTCGATCTCGGCCGCAGCCAGCTTGATGCCCTTCTCCTTGGCCAGCCCACGAAGCTCGGCAGTCAGTTTATCCATCTCCGGCTCAAGCAGATCGGCAGGACGACAGGTAATGGCTTCGGCACCATCCAGAACACGCAACTGCAACTCCTTGTTGAACGGTGCAGGAGCAGAGCCGTACTCACCCTTGAGGATGCCGGCGGTTTCCTTGGTAATGGACTTGTAACGCTCCCCGGTCAGCACGTTGATAACGGCCTGGGTACCGACAATCTGCGAGGTTGGCGTCACCAGCGGGATAAAGCCGAGGTCTTCGCGTACGCGGGGGATTTCTGCCAGGACTTCGTCGAACTTGTCGCCGGCGTTCTGCTCTTTCAGTTGACCTTCCATATTGGTCAACATGCCGCCGGGCACCTGAGCAACCAGAATGCGCGAATCCACACCCTTGAGGCTACCCTCGAATTTGGCATATTTCTTCCGCACTTCGCGGAAATAGGCTGCCACCTCTTCCAGTAGCAGCAGATCCAGACCGGTATCACGCGGGGTGTTCTGGAATATCGCCACAACGGACTCGGTCGGCGAATGGCCGTAGGTCATGGATAGCGAGGAGATCGCCGTGTCGACGTTGTCGATGCCCGCTTCAGCTGCCTTGAGAATCGCGGCGGTGGACAGGCCTGCGGTGGCATGGCACTGCATGTGCACGGGAATGCTCAGGGTTTCCTTCAACCGGGTAACCAGATCGAAGGCAATGTAGGGGTTGAGGATACCGGCCATATCCTTGATCGCAATGGAATCAGCGCCCATATCCTCGATCTGCTTGGCCAGATCGACCCACATCTCGAGGGTGTGCACCGGGCTGGTGGTATAGGAGATCGTCCCCTGAGCGTGCTTGCCCTGCGCCTTGACTGCCTTGAGCGCGGTTTGCAGGTTGCGCGGATCGTTCATCGCGTCAAATACCCGAAACACATCAACGCCGTTTACTGCAGCCCGCTCAACGAACTTTTCCACAACATCATCAGCATAATGACGATAACCAAGCAGATTTTGCCCGCGCAGCAGCATCTGCTGACGGGTGTTGGGCATGGCCTTTTTCAGCTCGCGGATACGCTCCCAGGGATCTTCACCGAGATAGCGGATGCAGGCGTCGAAGGTGGCACCACCCCACGACTCAACGGACCAGAACCCCACTTGATCCAGTTTGCCAGCGATCGGCAACATGTCATCCAGGCGCATACGCGTTGCCAGAATTGATTGGTGAGCATCGCGCAGAATGACATCAGTAATGCCCAAGGGCTGCAGCTTGGTATCGGTCATAGTGTTATGGCCTTTCTCGTTTTAAGATAAAAACATGCAATGGGGGTTTATCAGGAACGCTTGCGGTGCTGCGCGAGGGCTGCGCCGATGACCGCTATCAATTCTGAATCAATAGCAGCAGGAGCCTGTGCCCGCTTGGCTGGTGCCTTGGGTACTGCTATAGCTTCGGGAAAGAAGCGGGTCAATACGCGGGACATAGCGGTGGTCACCATGACCAGCAGGATAAGGAACACGAAAACCGAGCCCATGCCCAGCAACATCAACTCCAAACCCACCATGATCAAATCGGACGAATTCATTGTCTCTCCAGCAACGATACAGCGCATCAATTAATGCGCCTCAGTAAAATCAATGGGACTTATGCAGCAAAGATACGCATTCGATTACGCAGATTCTATGCAGGATTCATCCCAAGGGGTCGCAAAACCGGCCTAATGTATCCTGATGTGACATTTTTGGCAAACCAGGCGACATACTTTTACAGCAAAAACAACGTTGCCAAACCCAGGAAAATAAAGAAGCCGCCACTGTCGGTAATGGCTGTTATCAGCACACTGGAACCCAGCGCAGGATCACGTCCCAGCCGCATCCGCAGCAACGGAATAACTACCCCCATCAAGGCTGCGAGGAGCATGTTGAACACCATTGCAGCCATCAATACGATGGATAACGCAACATTGCCGTATATAAGAAAGGCTATTCCAGCCAACACCCCGCCCCAGAAACTGCCGTTGATCAGGGCTACGCTGGCTTCCTTGCGTATCAGCCGCCGCGCGTGGGCGACCTGCACCTGACCTGTGGCCACGCCGCGCACGATCATGGTGATGGTCTGATTACCTGAATTGCCACCGACCCCCGCCACAATCGGCATCAATGCCGCGAGAGCAACCAGCTGCTCGATAGAGTCTTCAAACAGACCAATCACCCTGGAAGCCAGCAGCGCCGTACATAAATTGACAGCCAGCCAGGCCCAACGGTTGCGCACGGACTTCCATACCGAAGCAAAAATATCCTCTTCTTCGCGCAGACCTGCGGCGCTAAGTACGTCGGCGTCGTTTTCCTCACGAATATAATCGAGGATCGCATCAATGGTTAGCCGCCCCTTCAGCTGGCCGCGCTTGTCGACCACCGGGGCGGACACCAGGTCATAGCGTTCAAAGGCCTGCAGCGCATCCTGGGCGTCGTCGTCGGGGGCAAAAACAACCGGGTCCACGGCCATTACGTCCGCCACCCGCAGTTCCGGCGAACTGATCAATAGCTTCCTGACCGGCAGTACGCCCTTATAAAAGCCGCCATAATCCACCACAAACAGCTTGTCTGTATGATCAGGCAACGTATCGAAGCGACGCAGATAGCGGCTGACCACTTCCAGGGTGACATCGTCGCGGATGGTTACCATATCGAAGTCCATCAACGCGCCGACCCGGTCCTTCGCGTATGACAGTGCAGACTTCAACCGTTCGCGCTGCTGCGCATCCAGGGTATCCATCAATTCGCGAACCACGTCGCGTGGCAAATCCGGAGCCAGATCGGCCAGCTCATCCGCATCGAGGCTGGTGGCCGCCGCAATGATCTCCTGATTATCCATGTCGGCGATCAGGGTTTCGCGGACCGCGTCGGAGACCTCGAGCAGGATGTCACCATCCTTATCAACCCTGACTAGCCTCCAGACGGCCAGGCGCTCTTCCAGCGGCAGCGATTCAAGAATGAATGCCACGTCGGCCGGATGCAGCTCGTCGAGCTTGCGCTGCAGCTCGAGCAGGCCCTGTTGCTGCGCCGACTCATCAAGCGGTGCAGCGGCGCGCTCCTGCGCTGACAGCGGCTGCTTGTGCAACAACTGCTTCACTTGATCGAGGCGATCCTGAAGGCTGTCGGGGGATTGTCCGTTGGTTGATGGCATGCTGATTTACCTGACAGGCCTGGAATCAGACTGGCTGACGCCTGAGCCTGGAAATACCGGGCCCCCTGTCGATGCACGAAGGGACGGTGCTTTTGACCAAGCCTAGCAGCCTTTGCCGTGCGGCGGCGCCAAGCCGGGCCAAATAGCGGGCAAAAAAAAACCCACTGAATAATCAATGGGTTTCCTAAGTGGTGCACTCGGGAGGATTCGAACCTCCGACCGCTCGGTTCGTAGCCGAGTACTCTATCCAGCTGAGCTACGAGTGCATCGTGGGGCGTATTATAGGGATTGAAACTTGGCTGTCAAACGATTTTTTCCTTTTGATTCAGAAACTAACGTTCAAGCAAACCACTCACAAACCCTATAGCACAAAAATGGCGGAGAGGGCGGGATTCGAACCCGCGATACCCTTTTGAGATATACTCCCTTAGCAGGGGAGCGCCTTCAGCCACTCGGCCACCTCTCCGTAACACGCGCAAAATAGTAACTGCGCGCACTGCTTAATGCAATGAAAAACTTAAAGAAATTAACTATCTGGCTGTTCATCCTTTTCTTTCTGGATGCGCTGATAGATTTCTTCACGGTGAACAGCTACTTCTTTGGGCGCATTTACCCCAATTCGTACCTGATTACCCTTCACGCCTAGTACGGTTACGGTGACTTCGTCACCCACCATCAGGGTCTCACCGACCCGTCGAGTCAAAATTAGCATTCCATTTCTCCTTGCTCATGATCAGGACACAGCAGTCTGCAAAAAACCGGCTCGTTTTCAGTCAGCACCTCTCTGCGTTATCACATTGACAACAAGATTGAACAACTCGTTCGCTGTAATCTGTTGCCTACTGTATCCATCACCCAGTTTGGCTGTGAAAGAAGGGCACGACAGCCAGAAACCGTGCCCCAAAGCTGTGCAAGCCATCCGCCCAGCCCTGAACTCTTACAAGTGATCTTCTGACGATGAATCCGCATCCAGGCCGAAGGCGGTATGCAAACCGCGCACAGCCAGTTCCAGATACTTCTCATCAATGACGACTGAAATCTTGATTTCAGACGTCGATATCATCTGAATATTGATGCCGTCGTTGGACAACGCTTCAAACATCTTGCTCGCTACGCCGGCATGCGAGCGCATGCCCACGCCAACGATCGAAACTTTGGCAATCTTGCTGTCTCCGGCGACTTCGCGCGCACCAATATTGTCGGCCACCTGGCGCAAAATATCTTCGGCCTTGCGGAAGTCGTTGCGGTGCACGGTAAAGGTGA
>JAWOGT010000039.1:0-3262 GCA_046496585.1 Halopseudomonas sp. | reverse complement strand
CCTTGCGTAAATGCCGCTCCGGCAGTCCGTGATAGCTGAACAGCAAATGATCGAAGCCCTGCTCCAGCTGCGGGGTCGCACTGGCCACCAGGGCGTCTATATAGCCAGGCTTGTCGTGGAAAGCCGAGACCACCGTTAACTTGAGGTTCAGCTTGTGTTTGGCTACCACGCGCTGCGCTTCTCTGATCGAGGTGGTCACGGTGCTGGCCGCAAATTGCGGGTATTGGGGCATGAACAACACTTCCTTGACGCCCTTACGGCTGGCCAGTGCCAACAAGCCCTGCTCGATGGACGGCTCACCATAGCGCATGGCCAGCTCAACCGGCATGTCCAGCTTGGCCTGCAGTGCCTGCTGTACACGACGGCTTATCACCACCAGAGGCGAGCCCTCCTCCCACCAGATAGAGGCATAGGCGGCAGCCGACTGCTTGGGCCGCAACAACAGGATCAAACCGACCAATAACCGTCTTACTGGCCAGGGCAGGTCGATCACATGGGGATCCATCAGGAACTGGTTGAGATAGCGGCGTACATCTGCCACCTCGGTGCTGGCGGGGGAGCCCAGGTTGGCAAGCAAAACCGCACGATCAGACATCAAACTACTCCTCAGGTTTTAACGACATCGGCCAATGCCGTTTCCAGGTGTTCAAAGCGAAAGACGTATCCCGCTTTGCTAATCTTTTCCGGCAGCGCATTCTGCCCGGTCAGCAACAACCCGGCCATTTCGCCAAGCGCTAATTTCAACACGAAGGCAGGCACCGGTAACACCGCCGGGCGCTTCAACGCACTGCCCAGTCGCTTGGCAAACTCCCGGTTGGTTACCGGGCGAGGGGCGGTGGCATTATACGGCCCTTTGCACTGCGGATTGTTCAGCAAAAAGACAATGATCCCGAGCATGTCTTCGAGATGCACCCAGGGCATGTATTGCTGACCCGAGCCGATCGGCCCACCCAGCCCGAGCTTGAAGGGCAACAGCAGGCGCTGCAGGAAGCCGCCCTCGGGCGCAAGCACCAGGCCGGTGCGCAATTGGCATACCCGTATACCATGCGCGGCAGCGCGTTTGGCCGCAGATTCCCAGGCATCACACAGGGTGTGGGTATATTCCGGCTTCGCCGGACTTGCCTCGGTAATCACCGCCGACCCGCCATCGCCATACCAACCGACCGCGGAGCCGCTGACCAGCACCTCAGGCATGACCGGTTGCCGGCCCAACCAATCCACCAGTTGTTCGGTCAAGGTGACCCGACTAGCCCAGAGGACCGCCTTGCGTTTGGTGGTCCAGGGCTTGTCGGCGATCGGCGCGCCCGCCAGATTGACCACCGCCTGCACCGGCTTGCCATCCAGCTCTTGCAGCTCAGCCACCGCATTGACGCCGGGGCCACAACGCGCAGGAACGGTTTGCGGTTGCCTGCTCCACACCGAGACCTGATGGCCTTCACTCAGCAGCCGGCGACACAGGGCACTACCGATCAAGCCAGTACCGCCGGTAATTAGTACGTGCATATTCAACTCCCGGTCTTAAGGGTGAGAAACAATCTCTTGATCAGCGCTTGAGACGGTAGCCAGCATTCAGGCTATCGCGCACGGTTTCAGCGCCATGCAGTGCAGCAACGCTAAATCTACCGTCCAGCGTATCAGCCGCCGACAGGATGAAATTGCAGACAGTTCACATTTGTAGGATGCTATACAGACTTAATGCTTTGTACAAGGCATGTCGAATGCATTCCAGCTGATGCATCGCAGCTACCGTCTTGTGTAATGGAAACTCGAATCAAGGAAAAGAACATCATGATGCATTCTCACACTGTCGCTGTCATTGGCGCGGGCTTGGCCGGTATCAGCGCCGCGATCGCACTGACCCGCGAAGGCTACAGCGTCACCTTGTTTGACAAGAGCCGCGGCAGCGGCGGCAGGATGAACAGCAAGCGAACCGAGGTGGGCGACCTGGACATGGGCGCACAATATTTTACCGCCCGCGATTCGCATTTTCGCCATGAACTCAAGACCTGGCTGGACAATGGCTGGGTAGCCGAGTGGTCACCGGCCCTTTACGCCTATGATCACAATGGCCTGCACAGTGCCGCTGACGATCAGCAGCGTTTCGTCGGCAATCCGCGCATGACCGGGCTGACCCGGCAGTTATTGCAGGGGCTGGATTTCGTCAGTCAGACACGCATCAACCAACTGCTTCAGGATGCGGAAAAACGCTGGCTGCTGGTGGATGACCAGGCCCGACAGCATGGCCCTTTTGACCGTGTGATTGTCGCCACACCGGCACCGCAGGCGGTGCCCTTGCTGGAACAGTCGCCGCACCTGGCGCAAACCGCTGCGCAGATGCACATGCAGCCTGGCTGGACATTGGCTGTGGCCTTTTCGACACCCCTGCCCACGCCAGTGGAGGCGTGCTTTGTCCGCTCTGGCGCACTGGACTGGATATCGCGCAACAGCAGCAAACCAGGCCGAGCTAAACAGGACAGCTGGGTGCTGCAATCAACACCTGAGTGGGCGCAGCAGCATCTTGAAACAGACAAGCACGAGGTGACCCGCCACCTGCTCGATGCCTTTGCCGAGGTGCTGGGCTGCAGCTTGCCGGAGCCGCTGTTTACTCACGCCCATCGCTGGCTCTACGCCCGCCCTGCGGATAACTGCAAATGGGGTGCGCTGGCGGCGCCAGAAAAGGACCTCTACGTCTGCGGCGATTGGTGCATGGGCGGTCGTATAGAAAACGCCTGGCTCAGCGGCCAACAAGCCGCCAGGACGCTGATGGCCAAACGATGAACCAGATCAACCCAGACAAACTCCTGCTCTCGAAGTGGACCGCTGCAGCGCCAGTGCAGCGCGAGAAACATTTCATGGTGACCGAGTGCCAACGCGATGAACTGAATGAAATCATTAGCGTGGACTTGCAAGCGGTGCTGAGCAAACGCACGCAATGCCTGCCCTGGCAGCAGTTACAGGACAATAGCCAGTGGCTGATGGGATGGCACTAGCTGCTGTCGGCACTATTACTTGTACAATCTTGCAGCTGGTGTACACTATTCTTATACACAATTACCATACTGTATAAGCAAGGGGTCACCATGCTGTCTTTTTACTGCACAAGGCCATGTGTCGCTTCTGCTCTGGAGCGTTCATGAATATGCCGTCCAGCGTTATGCTGCCCATACGCGAGGTGTCCCGCGTAACGGGGGTCAACGCGATTACCCTGCGGGCCTGGGAACGGCGCTATGGACTGATTACTCCGCATCGCACGGAGAAGGGC
>JAWOGT010000025.1:0-5872 GCA_046496585.1 Halopseudomonas sp. | reverse complement strand
TGGAGCGAAGCGCTGGTACGCCGCACCACCCGGGCAGTCGGCGGTTCGCTATTGACCGCCGAACTGGCCTTGCAGCACGGTTTGGCCTGCCATCTGGCCGGCGGCACACACCACGCCCATTACGACTTCGCCTCCGGTTTCTGCATCTTCAACGACCTGGCGATCATCAGTCGCTATATGCTGGCCAGCGGCAAGGCCCAACGCGTACTGATCTTCGATTGCGATGTGCATCAGGGTGATGGTACCGCGCGCATCCTGGAGCACGACGCCGATGCCATTACCGTGTCCTTGCACTGCGAGAACAACTTCCCGGCACGCAAGGCACAGAGTGACTGGGATATCCCCTTGCCCCGACATCTGGATGATGAGGGCTACATCAAGATTGTCGACGATGTGCTGCACTATCTGCTGCCACTCTATCAACCCGACCTGGTGCTGTATGACGCTGGCGTGGACGTGCACCAGCAGGATGCGCTCGGCTATCTGAACCTGACGGATCAAGGCATAGCCCGCCGTGACCGCCAGGTGATCGAACATTGCCTGGCCCGCGACATCCCGGTGTGCGCCGTTATTGGCGGCGGCTACGACGCCGATCGCGATGCATTAGCGCGCCGCCATGCGATATTGCATCACAGCGCCCAGCAGATTTGGCGTGAGCGGGGTTTGGGTTAAACTGCCAGCCACTTCATTTGCCCAGCGGACTCACCCATGCCCTTGCCTTCGTCACCCCGTGTTGCCGTGATCGGTGCCGGCCCCAGCGGTCTGATGGCAGCCGAAACCCTGGCCAGGGCGGGCTTGGCAGTCGACGTCTACGATGCCATGCCCTCGGCGGGACGCAAGTTTCTGCTCGCCGGCATCGGCGGCATGAATATTACCCACTCTGAAAACGCAGCTGATTTCCTCGACCGCTACCGCGAGGCCAGCCCCTGGGTCGGCGAGTGGCTGGCCCAGTTCGGCGCCAGCGCATTGCGTGAATGGATTCACGGCCTGGGGATAGATACGTTTATCGGCTCATCCGGCCGGGTATTCCCCTCGGACATGAAAGCTGCGCCCTTGTTACGAGCCTGGCTGCGGCGCTTGCGCGAGCAAGGCGTTAGCTTGCATACCCGCCACCGCTGGACCGGCTGGAACACGCAGCAGCAATGCCTGTTTGATACCCCGCAGGGCTTGCAGCAAAAGAGCCACTGCGCGGTAATCCTGGCCTTGGGCGGCGGCAGTTGGGCACGCCTGGGATCTGACGGCGCCTGGGTCGCGCTATTAAGGCAGCAGGGTATTCAGGTGCGTGATCTGTTGCCGGCCAACGGCGGCTTCACCCGGCAATGGAGTGCACACCTGAGCCAGCGCTTCGCCGGCCAGCCGCTCAAGCAGGTGATTGCCACACTCTCACTGGCCGACGGCAGCCAGGTAGCGAAGCGTGGCGAGTGCATCGTTACCCGTGATGGACTGGAAGGTAGCCTGATTTACGCCTTGTCAGCCCCGCTTCGCGATCGCCTGCTGCACACCGGCAACGCCTGGCTGACCTTTGACCTGGCGCCGGACCGAACCGAGGCGCAATTGCAGGCGATTCTGCGCAAGCCCCGCGCTGGCCAGACGCTGGCCTCCGTACTGCGCAAGCGCGCCGGCCTGGATGCGCTGAAGATTGCCTTGCTGCATGAGTGCCTGGACCCGGACGCCTTCGCCGACCCCACACGCTTGGCGGCGGGCATTAAAGCACTGCCTGTCGAGTTGACCGGCATGCGCCCACTTGACCAGGCGATCAGCAGCGCTGGCGGTGTACGCCGAGACGCACTGGACCAGCATCTGATGCTCAAGGACCTCCCCGGGGTGTTTTGTGCCGGGGAGATGCTCGATTGGGAAGCGCCCACCGGGGGCTATCTGCTGACTGCCTGTTTTGCTGGCGGCCGGCGCGCCGCTGAGGGCGCAATCGATTATCTGCAGTGCAAGCGCTGATTACCGTTGCGGTTTGACCCCGGACAGCTTGGGTAGCATCCAGCGCTCGAACAAGCCGGGGAACAGCCGCGCCAGCAAACGAGCCCGCCAGTCGACATTGGACAGCACCATCACCGTCTTGCGCTTCACCGCACCGCGATAGATATCATCAGCCACGTCACTGGGCGAAGACACCTTGAACGGCGTGCCGATATTCAACTGATTGATCGAGCCATCGCCGACCAGCGCATTCTTGCGGATGTCGGTGGCGGTAAAGCCCGGATTGACCAACATGACATTCACGCCCTGGGCGCGAACCTCCATACGCAGGGTCTCAAACAAGCCGTGCAGCGCGTGTTTACTGGCGTTGTAGGCGCTGCGATAGAGCAAGGGCGCGAAGCTGGACAAGGAGCTGAGCACGATAATCTGACCCTGACGCTGGACGATACTCGGCAGCGCCTGCTGCGTGCAGTGCAGCGCGCCGAAGTAGTTGACCGCCATAATCCGCTGGAACACGGCCAGGTCGGTGTCCGCAAAGGTGCTGCGGTGGGTAATGCCGGCGTTATTGATCAGCACGTCAATGCCACCGAAATGCTCGAGCACCTGGCAGATCGCCTGTTCGCAGGCCTGGGCATCGGCCACATCGCAACGAATAGCCAGCACTTCGGCATTCAGCTTGTCCATCAACTGCTGCCGGAACGCCAGCAGGGGTCCATCCTGTACATCCAGAATGGCAATCCGTGCGCCCGACTGGGCAAATCTCAGCGCCAGCGCGCGCCCAATGCCCGCGCACCCGCCGGTAATAACGACCACCTTCTGCTGAAATGCGCCCCTGGCCATGGCCTGTCCTCACCCTGTCATTTGCCACCAGAGTGAGGGAAAAGCCGCTAGCTCGCAAGCATCAGGGCGCCAGACGTTCGCGCTGCCAGCTGCCCTGAACCAGCCGGTAATTGAGCCGATCATGCAAGCGGCTGGAACGTCCCTGCCAGAATTCAATCAGCTCAGGCTTGAGCCTGAAGCCGCCCCAGTGCGGCGGACGCTCGGGGGTTTGGTCGGTATATTGCTGCTGCAGTTGCTCGAGTTTCTCCTCCAGCACATCACGGTTGGCAATCACCTGGCTCTGCGGCGAAGCCCAGGCACCCAGACGGCTGCCCAGCGGTCGGCTGTGGTAGTAGGCATCGGACTCTTCAGCGCTGATCCGCTCGACCAAACCCTCGATACGTACCTGGCGCTCCAGATCATGCCACCAGAAGTTCATCGCAGCTTGGGGATGGGCCTGCAGCTGCTGGCCCTTGGCGCTTTGGTAGTTGGTGAAAAACACAAAACCGCGATCATCCATACCCTTGAGCAACAGGGTGCGCAGATGCGGCTGCCCAGCCGCATCAACGGTGGCCAGCATCATGGCGTTGGCTTCGGTGGATTCGATTTCCACTGCCTGCTCAAACCAGGTGGCGAACAGGCTCAGGGGTTCTGCAGGTGCCTGGATTTCCAGCAGGCCGTCGCGGGTATAATCGCGGCGCAGGTCGGCTACATCGGCTTTCATATGCATATCTCCGGGTGACAATGCCCTTATGCTAGCACTTTGCGCGCGCCGGGCATTGACGCCGGACAAGCGCTGTATCAATCCGGCTGTTGCAGGCAGCGATAGACTTCGCGGCTGAGTGCCAGCGCCCGCGGGTCCATCAGCACATAAGGGCCCATGGTGTTGGTAACATAACCAAAACCGACGCCGGCGTCAGGATCGCAGAAGCCCAGCGAGCCGCCAGCACCCGGATGCCCAAAGGCCTGCGGGCCCATGCCGAAACCGCCCCCTTCGTAGTCCTGTTCGAGCATAACGCCAAGGCCAAACCGGGTCGGCGCCAGCAGGATGCTGTCCATACCCTGACTATGCTCTGTGCGCATCAACTGCACCAGTTCGCTGTCCAGCAAGCGCACACCGTCGAGGCTGCCGCCGTGAGCCATTACCTGCCAGAAGCGCGCCAGCGAGCGGGCATTACCGGTACCGTTGGCGGAAAGTATTTCCGCCTGCTGCCATTCGCGCTTGTTGGTACTGACCATCATGCTGGAGGGGTTACCAAAGGCCTTGAAACCGATGCCCTCGGGCTGGCCCATGCTGGCGAACAGTGTGCGTGCGTAGTCATCGCCATACTGGTTGCGCAGGCGCGAGACGTGGGCAAGCCGATGCAGTTGATCCTCTGGCACGCCGACAAAGAAATCCATGCCCAGTGGCTGGCAGACATGCTGCTGCAGATAGGCCCCGGGGCGTTCACCACTCAGCCGTCTGAGCGGTTCGCCAACCAGCCAGGCGTAGGTCACAGGTGCATAGCCATGGGCTTCGCCGGGCGTCCACCAGGGTGTTTGCGCGGCCAGTGCAGCGCTCATCGCCTCCCAGTCGAACAGCGCTTCAGGCGGCAGCGTTGCGCTGATGGCAGACATCCCGGAGCGATGACTGAGCACCTGACGCAGGGTTACCTGCTGTTTGCCTGCCTGGGCAAATTCGGGCCAGGCTTCGGCCAGCGGGCTGTCCAGTCCAATACGGCCGGCTTCGACCTGCTGCAGCAGCGCGACTGCGCCCAGGGGTTTGGTGCAGGAGAACACATTAACCAGGGTGTCCTGTTCCCAGACCTGCTGGTTGTCCTTGTCCACTACGCCCTGCCACAGATCCAGCACCGTTTCGCCGCCGACGGTCACGCACAAGGCCCCGCCGCGCGCCTGCGGATCGGTCTGCTGTTCAGCAAATAGTGCGCGCACGCTCTCGAAACGCGGATCGAAATAGCCCTGGACGTTGCTCATGGAATGCTTCCCTATTAGAAGTTTTTATGAGGTTATTAAACCCAAGCTTGGTTGTTATTTCAGTACTCATAAACAGCTGGAATAGCGTTTATGTGCAACCTGGTGATAGAGCCTCTGCGAGCTTAAGGAAAGGCTGAGACCGGCAAAGAGTGCACAAAATCCGATTGTTCTAAGCCGTGCTGGGCGGCACTCCCGAACGGCAACCGGGAACCGCCGTGAACCCATCCATGGGGGCTCGATCCAAATCATCCAGGATTTGGACCGTTCCCGGTTGCCATTCGGAAGCGCCGCCCCTCAACTCCATGCCTTTCATTGAACACCTCTAACCCCATCACCGGGTTTAACTTGTAGCTTGTAGCTTGCCACTTGCCGCTTGCTGCTTGCCACTTGATTAGCCGCGAAGCGGCTAATCAATTTCCCGCCGAAACGGCGGCAAGGCATTGAGGATCGCCTTGCCATAGCGCTGGGTCACCAGGCGGCGATCCAGCAGCGTGACCACGCCGCTGTCCTGTTCATTCCGCAGCAAGCGCCCGCAGGCCTGGATCAGCCGCAGGCTGGCGTCCGGTACGGCGATCTCCATAAAGGGATTGCCGCCGTTGTGCTCGATCCATTCGCTGAGCGCCGCTTCCACCGGATCATCCGGCACCGCGAAGGGAATCTTGGCGATCACCACGTGCTCGCAGTAGCGCCCCGGCAGATCGACGCCTTCGGCAAAACTGGCCAGGCCGAAAATCACGCTGGGCTGGTCTTTATCGACCTGGGCGCGGTGCTGGCGGATCAGTTCCTGCTTGGACAGGTCGCCTTGCACCAGCACGCGTTCGCGGAAGTCGCGTGGCAGGCCGGCGTAGACTTCGAGCATCTGCCGCCGCGAGGAGAACAGCACCAGGCTACCCATGGCATCAGCCAGAATGCTCGGCAAATGCTCGATAATGGAGGCACTGTGGCCGGGGCCATCACGCGGGTCGGCGCCATGATTGGGGATGCGCAGCACACCCTTTTCGGCGTACTGGAACGGGCTGGGCGCCAGGGTGCAGACCGCGCCCTTGGGCAGACCGGCACGCATGCTGAAGCGGTCGAAACGGCCAAGGGCGGTCAGCGTCGCGGAGGTAACCAGGCAGGCGAACGCGGTATACCAGAGGAACTGGCGCAA
>JAWOGT010000270.1:0-2582 GCA_046496585.1 Halopseudomonas sp. | reverse complement strand
AAAGCCAGCCGGTACGCGACCGGAACCGGCGGTATCGATGCCCAGGCTGAAGGGGACCAGCCCGCGGGCCACCGCGACGGAAGAGGCGGAGCTGGAGCCGCCGGAAATATACTCGGGGTTGAAGCTGTTCGGCACCGCGCCATAGGGCGAGCGGGTGCCAACCAGACCAGTGGCGAACTGATCCAGGTTGGTCTTGGCCAGCACGATGGCGCCGGCAGCGCGCAGCTGCGCTACGCATTGGGCATCCTGCTCGGCTATGTAGCTGAACGCCGGGCAGGCAGCGGTGGTCGGCAGGCCGGCAACGTTGATGTTGTCCTTGACCACGCAGGGGATGCCATACAATGGCAGGGTGCTGGCGTCAGGCACACTAGCGAGCTGGTCGAGCTGGGTGTGCAGCTGGTCTTGCGAAACGACATGAATGAATGCCGGATCATCGCTGCTCAGCTGCGCGCGTAGCTCCTGTAATGCCTGGCCGGGAGTCAGGCCCTGGTGTCTGTAAGCGTGCAGCCATTCACTGATTGTCCATCCACATTGTTCTGCCATTGGGGCCCCTGCTGATTGGTAAATGCCATCTTGTATACAAGGAGGTATTCAGCAGGGACCGTGCCAGCTAGTGACATTGTCATAGTGTTTTTTAAAAGTTGTTTAAAATCAGTGATATGGATATTGGATGTGACCTTTTTGCGACCCTGCAGAGGCGACTCGGTTTGTCGCCTGCGGATCCTTTGCGTGCTAAAACGGTGCTGAAGGCTTTGTTTTGGTGCGTGGCTGAGGCTGAACAGTGAGACCCGGTGGACAGGGCCAGGGTCTAGCCGTTGGGGAGCGTGATAAAACGTCATGAACGGCTGTGAAGATGAACGAATTGGTCAGACCCTATTGACCCCGGACTCGCTTGGTTTTAAGGTTCGCGTCGAACGTTGAGGCTGGCACGATCCATACGGCTCAAGTACTGACGACGAGACAGCAAGACCGGCGCTTTGCGGACTTATTGCTTTCGGCGCACGCCTTGGGAAGTAGGCGAACCAAAGTGGGGATACTGATCAGACGTTCGCACCCCCGGGTTGTGTGTTGGCCATGATATTCAGAGCCTTTCCGTCGGAAAGTGCTGTTCCCTTCCTGCCGTGCAGGTAATGGATTGCACTTGTCTGCGCGGCATCTGATCAATCCCGTCCCCACGCGCCCCGAACCCAGACATGTTGCTTTGGAGCCGAATCCATGACCATCAAGCTTGACGAATATTTTGACCGCGACACCTTCAGCCGCATCAAGGCCTGCGCCGATCAGCACGACACCCCCTTTCTGGTTGTTGACCTGAAGACCATCGACCGCGCTTACGACGAACTGGTCGAAGGCTTCCCGTTTGGCAAGATCTACTACGCGGTCAAGGCCAACCCGTCGAATGAAGTGCTGGGTCTGTTGAAGGACAAGGGCGCCAATTTCGATATCGCCTCTATCTACGAGCTGGACAAGGTCATGGCGCTGGGCGTCAAGCCTGAGCAGATCAGCTTCGGCAACACCATCAAGAAATCCAAGCATATCCGCGCCTTCTACGAGCAGGGCGTACGCCTGTATGCCACCGACTCCGAAGCCGACCTGCGCAATATCGCCAAGGCCGCACCGGGCTCGAAAATCTACGTGCGCATCCTGACCGAAGGCTCGACCACCGCCGACTGGCCGTTGTCCCGCAAGTTTGGCTGCCAGACCGATATGGCCATGGATCTGCTGGTGCTGGCACGTGAGCTGGGCCTGGATCCCTACGGTATTTCCTTCCATGTCGGCTCGCAGCAGCGCGATATCGGCGCCTGGGATGCGGCTATCGCCAAGGTCAAGGTGATCTTCGAGCGCTTGAAGGAAGAAGACGGCATCATCCTGAAGATGATCAACATGGGCGGTGGCTTCCCGGCCAACTACATCACCAAGACCAATACCCTGAAGACCTATGCCGAGGAAATTACCCGCTTCCTGCAGGAAGATTTCGGCGACGAGTTGCCGGAGATCATTCTCGAGCCAGGCCGGTCGTTGATCGGCAACGCGGGCGTGCTGGTCAGTGAAGTGGTGCTGGTCTCACGCAAGTCGCACACCGCGCTGGAGCGGTGGGTGTACGCCGATGTGGGCAAGTTCTCCGGCCTGATCGAAACCATGGATGAATCAATCAAGTTTCCGATCTACACCGAGAAGCAGGGCGAACTGGAAGACGTGGTCATCGCCGGCCCGACCTGCGACAGCGCTGACATCATGTACGAAAGTTACAAGTACGGCCTGCCGCTGAACCTGGCCATCGGTGACCGCCTGTACTGGCTCTCCACCGGCGCCTACACCACCAGTTACAGCGCCATCGAATTCAACGGCTTCCCGCCGTTGGAAGCGTTCTACATCTAGGCCTGCTGCGCAGGTACGCCGCCATCGCCAACGACGGCGTGTTCAACCGGCCGCACTTCGTGCACAAGGTCGAGGACCGTGACGGCAACGTGCTCTACGAGTTCGAGCCCTCGCAGGAGCAGGCGATCTCGCCGGAGATCGCCCGGCGTGCGACCGTCGCGTTGGAGGCCGTGGTCAGCGGCGGCACCTATCGGGGCGGCTCC
>JAWOGT010000218.1:0-6783 GCA_046496585.1 Halopseudomonas sp. | reverse complement strand
CCCAGGCGGCTCCGCAGAATATTATCGACTTGCCACTGTCTGCCGACAGTGACAACCGCTGGATCCTCCCTGAAGGGGAATATCAGGGCCAGTTTCTGATTGATCAGCCTATCCATCTGCGCTGCGCAGACGGCGCGATACTGAGTGGGCAGGGCAGCGGTCACGTCGTTGAGATAACAGCGCCCGATGTGACCCTGGAGAACTGTACCTTGCGCGATTGGGGGCAGAACCTGACCGATCTGGATTCAGGGGTTTTCATACACCCGCAAGCCGAACGGGCGACGCTGCGCGGCAATACCCTGCGCGGACCCGGTTTCGGGATCTGGATCGATCGCGCCAGTGATGTCAGCGTGATCGGCAACGACATCCAGGGCGATGAGAGCATCCGCTCGCAGAACCGTGGCAACGGCATTCATGTGTTCAGTACCAAGGGCGCCCGGGTTGCCGACAATCATGTGCGTCATACCCGCGACGGCATCTACATCGGCAATGCCAATGGCAACCAGATCGAGGGCAATACGCTGGAAGATTTGCGCTATGGCGTGCACTACATGTTTTCCCATGACAACACGGTCATCGGCAATATCACGCGCAACACCCGTACCGGCTATGCGTTGATGCAGAGCCGTCAGCTGACGGTGACCGGCAACCGCTCCGAGCACGATCAGAATTACGGCATTCTGATGAACTACATCACCTACTCAACGATAAGCGGTAACTTCGTATCCAATGCGCATCAGGGCGACACTGGCGACACCATGATCTCCGGTGCTGAAGGCAAGGCGTTGTTCATCTATAACTCCCTGTTCAATACCATTGAAAACAATCATTTTGAAAACAGTGGGTTGGGAATACATCTTACAGCTGGTTCTGAGGATAACAAGATCAGCCGTAACGCCTTTGTCGGTAACCAGCAGCAGGTCAAATACGTCGCCACCCGCACCCAGGAATGGTCGGTGGACGGGCAGGGTAACTACTGGAGTGATTACCTGGGCTGGGATCGTGACAACGACGGACTTGGCGATGTCTCCTACGAACCGAACGACAATATCGACCGGTTGCTGTGGCTCTATCCGCAGGTGCGCTTGCTGATGAACAGTCCAGCCATTGAGTTGCTGCGCTGGGTGCAACGTGTTTTCCCGGTGATCAAATCGCCGGGCGTACAGGACAGTCATCCGTTAATGAAGCTACCAGCCGACAGCCCGGCATTGGCTGAGGAATCCGCCCGATGAATGCAGTAGAAATCCACAATCTCACCCAGCGCTACGGTGCCTTGACCGTGCTTGAAGACCTCAGCCTGACGCTCGGTGAGGGCGAAGTACTCGGCTTGTTCGGACACAACGGTGCCGGCAAGACCACCACCATGAAGCTTGTCCTCGGCTTGCTCAACGCCACTGAAGGCCAGGTGCGCGTGCTGGGTCGTGAGCCGAATGATCCGCAGGTGCGCCGCACGCTCGGCTATCTGCCGGAGAACGTGACCTTCTATGCCCAGCTTAGCGGCCGCGAAACACTCCGCCACTTCGCGCGGTTGAAGGGCGCCACGCTCAGCCAGACTGACCAGTTATTGGAACAGGTCGGCTTGAGCCATGCGGCGGATCGCAAGGTGCGCACCTACTCAAAGGGGATGCGCCAACGTCTGGGGTTGGCGCAGGCATTGCTCGGTGAACCCCGACTGCTGCTGCTGGATGAGCCCACTGTGGGCCTGGATCCGGTCGCCACCGAAGATCTGTATAGCCTGATTGATGGGCTACGCCAGCAGGGTTGCAGCGTGATTCTCTGTTCCCACGTGCTGCCGGGCGTCGAGCGGCATATCGACCGCGGCGCCATCCTGGCCGGGGGCCGCTTGCAGGCGGTGGGTACGCTGAGCAGCTTGCGTCACGAGGCAGCATTGCCCGAGCGCATCCGCGTCAGTGGCGTGGTCGACCGGGAGTCCTGGATGCAACGCTGGAACGCTGCCGGACATCACGCTACACCACTTGGCAAGGACGGTATCGAAGTCGTCGCACGCGGGGATCAGAAGCTGGATCTGCTGCGCGAGTTGCTGGCCGGTGAAACACTGACCGACATCGAAATCCACCAGCCCTCGCTTACCGACCTCTATCGCCACTATATGGACCAGGCCAGCGAGGTGCCGGCATGAAGCAGATCTGGAATATTGCCCGCAAGGAACTCAGCGACGGTCTGCGCAATCGCTGGTTGCTGGCGATCAGTCTGGTGTTCGCACTGCTGGCCGTCGGTATTGCCTGGTTTGGCGCCGCTGCGTCGGGGCAGGTCGGCTTTACCTCGATTCCGGCGACCATCGCCAGTCTCGCCAGTCTGGCGACCTTTCTCATGCCGCTGATCGCACTGATGCTGGCCTACGATGCCATCGTCGGCGAAGAGGAGGGCGGTACGCTGATGTTGCTGCTGACCTATCCACTGGGTCGCGGACAGATACTGCTGGGCAAGTTCTTTGGCCATGGTCTGATTCTGGCGCTGGCCACCTTGATCGGCTTCGGCAGCGCCGCGCTGGCCATCGCCGTGCTGGTCGATGACGTCGAACTGAGTCTGCTGGTCTGGGCATTCGGACGCTTCATGATCTCCTCAACGCTGCTGGGCTGGGTGTTCCTGGCGCTGGCCTATGTCTTGAGCAGCCTGGCTCGGGAGAAATCGACTGCCGCTGGCTTGGCGCTTGGCCTGTGGTTTCTGTTTGTGCTGGTGTTCGATCTGGCACTACTTGCTGTACTGGTCATCAGCGAAGGCAAGTTCAACCCGGACCTTCTACCCTGGGTATTACTCTTCAACCCCACCGATATCTACCGCCTGATCAACCTGTCAGGTTTTGATGTTGGCAGCAGCGCTGTCGGTGTACTGACCTTGGGGGATGATCTGCCCATATCGGGCTGGCTGTTATGGGTGTGTCTGGTTGTCTGGGCAAGTATGTCCTTGCTTCTGGCTTATTGGTTGTTCCGTCGACGGGTCGTGTGATCCCAAGGATGTTTTATGATGAGTTATCTTCAAGGGCGCAGCGCGCGCCTGGTTGCAATCAGCTTGTTGAGCCTGGGTCTGCTGGCCTGTGGCAAAGAGCAGGCTGAGCAGGTAGCGCGTGAGCCAGTGGCATTCCATGAGGATGACGAATGCCATGTGTGCGGGATGGTGATTACTGAGTTTGAGGGTCCGAAGGGTCAAAGCATCGGCGATGCAGGCGTACGCAAATTTTGCTCAACCGCTGAGATGCTCGGCTGGTGGTTGCAGCCGGAAAACCGCATCAGCGACGTGTCGCTGTTTGTCCATGACATGGGGCAGAGCGAATGGAGCGCAGCGGATGACGCGCACCTGATCGACGCGACCAGCGCTTATTATGTCACCGGTATTGCGCTGAAGAGCGCTATGGGCGCGAGTTTGGCCAGCTTTGCGGATGAAGCCGCGGCGCAGACACTCGCCGACGAGCACGGCGGACGGGTATTGCGCTTTGAGGAAATTGATCAGGCAGTTTTACAGCAGGCCGCCGCCGCGCAGCACGGTCAGAGCATGCACTGAGATCAGAAAGTCCGTACCACGTCTGTACGCTACACCACTTATTGGAAAAACTGCCTGCGGTCATTTCTTGCAATGGGTTTTGGCAGGGCATTCACGTGGAATTTGATGTCGGATATGAACTCCAGCACGCGTGTACCGTCCGATCAAGTAGCATAGCTAACAGGTGGAACATGGCATATCTGGATCTTCAAGGCGTAAGCAAATGGACGATCGTTAAACGAAGCTTTCGCGAGTTCGAAAAAAATGACATGTCGACTTATGCGGCCGCCTTGGCATTTCGGGCACTGCTCTCGCTTTTCCCATTCCTGTTGTTTCTTACCACCACCCTCAGCTTCTTGAATCTCCCTGGTTTTTTTAACTGGCTGCGAGGCCAGGCTGCACTGGCCTTTCCGCCTATGGTCATGGAGATGATTGATCCGGTGATCGACCAGCTGCAAGAGGAAAACAAGAGCATTCTGTCCATCAGTATCATTATGGCTATCTGGGTTTCCTCAACCGGCATGCGCTCACTGATGAATGCCATGAACAACGCCTATAACGTCAAGGAAAGCCGTCCCGCCTGGGTGCTGTTCCCACTGTCCATCGGCTTCACCCTGGGCGTGGCCTTGTTGTTGATGGCCGCTGCCGGTTTCATGGTGATCGGACCTGCCGCGGCTGAGTGGCTGGCAACGCAGCTGGGCATGCAGGATTTGTGGATATTGTCCTGGAGCTGGTTACGCTGGCCTCTCGTGGTGTTTATCTTGATGTTTGTGGTGGCGATGATCTATTACCTCACGCCGGACGTCGAACAGGAGTTTCGCTTTATTACCCCCGGATCGGCTGTCGCCGTGGTGGTCTGGATCGCTGCTTCCATCGGCTTTGGCATCTATGCCCGCAACTTCGGTAACTTTCAGTTGTTCTACGGTGGCATTGGCGCGGTGATCATCCTGCTGCTGTATTTCTATATTTCTGCCGCCGTCATGCTCTATGGCGCCCAACTGAACGCGGTGGTGGAGCATGCCTGTACTGAGGGCAAGGATGACGGTGAAAAGGTCATAGACGACTAGCCGGTTACTGCATGCAATCAGGCTCTGCGGTATGCTGATGGCAATTAATGCATAGCTAAGGCAGAAAACATGAGCACGTTTGATTTTGATCTCTTTGTCATCGGCGCCGGCTCCGGCGGCGTCAGAGCCAGCCGCATGGCGGCGGGCTTTGGTGCGCGGGTAGGGGTGGCAGAGGATCTGTATCTGGGCGGCACCTGTGTAAATGTCGGCTGTGTGCCGAAGAAACTGTTCGCCTATTCCGCGCACTTTTCCGAGGACCTTGAAGACGCCAAAGGCTATGGCTGGACAACCTCGGACGCGCGTTTCGACTGGCCCACACTGGTAGCGAACAAGAATCAGGAAATCGCCCGACTGAACGGCATTTACCGCAACATGCTCAAAGCCTCTGGCGTGACGGTCATGGACGCCCGGGCAAGCTTCATTGACGCGCACACCTTGCAGGTCGGTGATCAACGGGTAACCGCAGAGCGCATACTGATTGCCACCGGTGGCTGGCCCTTCATTCCCGAGTTCCCGGGCAGCGAACATGTCATCAGCTCCAACGAGGTATTCCACCTCGACACGCTGCCCCAGCGCACGCTGGTCGTCGGCGGCGGATATATTGCCATCGAGTTTGCCAGCATCTTTCACGGTATGCAGCGTGATGTCAGCCTGTTATACCGCGGCGATCTTTTCCTGCGCGGCTTCGACACCAGCCTGCGTGAGCATATGGCGACGACCATCAGACATAAAGGCATCGATTTGCGCTTCAATGCCGACGTTAGGTGTATTGAGCGTCAGGCCGATGGCAGTTTGTTGGTCACGCTAAAGGACAACTCGGTGATTGAGACCGATCTGGTGCTCTATGCCACAGGGCGAAAACCCAATCTGCGCGGGCTCGGGCTGGAGAATACCGGGGTAACCCTGGACGCCAAGGGCTTCATTGCCGTCAACAGCGACTATGAAACCCAAGAGCCGAACATCTTCGCCATTGGCGATGTTACCGACACCCTGCAGCTCACCCCGGTCGCGCTGGCCGAGGGTATGGCACTGGCACGCAGATTGTTTCAGCCGGATCAGTACGTAGCAGTGGATTACCGCGACATTCCTACCGCGGTATTTTGCATTCCCAATATAGGCACGCTGGGGTTGACCGAAGAGCAGGCTCGGGAAGAAGGCTACGCGTTGAGTATCTACGAAAGTCGCTTCCGGCCTATGCGTAATACCCTGGCCGGGCGTGGTGAAGAGAGCCTGATGAAAATGATCGTCGATAAAGCCACGGATCGGGTGCTGGGCGTGCACATGATTGGCCCGGATGCCGGCGAGATTATTCAGGGCATGGCTATCGCGCTCAAGGCGGGAGCGACCAAGGCGATGTTTGATGCGACGCTGGGTATTCATCCCACTGCTGCTGAAGAGTTTGTTACCATGCGCACCCCCACGCGGACCGACTGAGACCGCTCACGCACGGAGAATGGATTGCATGACCTGGCTCTATGCCTTTGATTTGTTTGGGGTTGCTGTTTTTGCCATTTCAGGTGCGCTGGTAGCCGGGCGCAAATCCATGGATCTGTTCGGAGTGCTGGTCATCGCCATCATTACCGCGCTGGGCGGCGGCACGCTGCGCGATGCGATTCTGGATAATCATCCGGTCAGTTGGATCAGCAATGATCTGTATATTCTGGTCGCTGTGCTGGCGGCCATAGGGACGATCATCTGGGTACGCTTCACGCGGCCGATACATGAGACCGGCCTGCTGATCGCCGACGCCGTCGGGCTGGCCGTGTTTACCGTGATCGGCACGCAAGTGGCATTGCAGCACGAAGTGCCGGTCAGCGCGGCGGTGATCATGGGCATCATGACCGGCGTGGCCGGCGGCGTGATGCGGGATATTATCTGCAATGAAATTCCGCTGATCTTTCACAAGGAAATATATGCCACCGCCTGCCTGGCCGGTTCAGTGGTTTATATCGTCTTGCATCAGCTCGATACACCACCCAACCTGGACGTCACTATTGCGGTCCTGACCGTGCTGGTTATTCGTCTGGCGGCCATCCGTTGGCATCTTGGGCTGCCACGCTTTCATCTGCTTGATCGTGATCCGCCAGACACAAATCAGTGATGCCCGTGTGCTGCCTCAGCTTCTGCCGGGGCGTCCTGCAAAACGGCTACCTCGACCTGCAACTCTCCTGCCTCTGCAAAGTACAGCGTTAACGGGAACTGCTCACCGGCGATCAGC
>JAWOGT010000210.1:0-5389 GCA_046496585.1 Halopseudomonas sp. | reverse complement strand
GATCTCCTTTCCAGCCAGCGCACCAGCATACTCCGCAGCACCCGCGTCGACCAGCGGGTATCGCGCCTATTGACGCATGCCGATACCCCGCAACAGCAACCAGTAACTCAGGCTATAGAGCAGCCCGACAAACACCACCATCAGCACCAGCGCGACACCAATGGGAATATCCGACACCCCGAGAATGCCATAGCGAAAGGCATTGACCATGTGCAGTATCGGATTGATCATCGAGACCTTCTGCCAGAACTCGGGCAGCATGCTGATCGAATAGAACACCCCGCCCAGGTAGGTCAGCGGCGTCAGCACAAAGGTCGGAATGATCGAAATATCATCAAAGGTCTTGGCAAACACCGCATTGATGAAACCGCCGAGGGCAAACACCAGCGAGGTGAGAAATACCACCACCACCGTCAGGCCCAGATGCTGCACTTGCAAACGGGTGAAGAACAGTGACATCAACGTGACAATCAGGCCTACCGCCAATCCGCGGGCGACGCCACCGAAGGTGTAGCCCAGCAGAATCACATGCGGCGATACCGGCGCCACCATCAACTCCTCGATCGAGCGCTGGAACTTGGTGCTGAAGAAGCTCGAGACCACATTCGAATAGCTGTTGGTAATCACCGACATCATGATCAGACCCGGCACGATGTAATCGATATAGGCATAGCCATCCATCTCACCGATACGGCTGCCGATCAGATTGCCAAAGATCACAAAATACAGCGCCATGGTGATGCCGGGCGGCAGCAAAGTCTGCGGCCAGATGCGGGTGAAACGCCGTATTTCCTTGGACACGATGGTGGTAAAGGCAATCCAGCTACTACGCCAGTGCGTCATGATCAGGCAGCCCCTTTGTCGGCGTTTTCATCGACCAGCATGAGAAACAGTTCTTCCAGCCGGTTACTGCGGTTACGCATGCTCAACACCGCCACATTCTGTTCGCTGAGTGCGGCGAACAGCGCGTTGAGCCCCTGGTGTTTATCGACCTGCACGGCGAGGGTATGTTCGTCCACCAGAGTGCAGATATAACCCGGTAATGTTGGCGCCTGTTCGAAGGTTGCCTGGCAGTCCAGCAGGAAGGTTTCGGTGTGCAGCTCCATCAGCAGCTTGCGCATGCTGGTGTTATGAATGATCTGGCCCTGGTCGATAATAGCGATGTTCTTGCACAGCTGTTCGGCCTCTTCAAGATAATGCGTGGTCAATACAATGGTCACGCCCTGGGCGTTGATTTCCTGCAGAAACTGCCACATCGAGCGGCGGATCTCGATATCCACCCCAGCGGTGGGCTCGTCGAGGATCAGCAACTGCGGCTCGTGGATCAACGCGCGGGCGATCATCAGCCGGCGCTTCATGCCGCCGGAGAGCATACGCGATGTCTCGTTGCGCTTGTCCCACAGCCCCAGGCGCTTGAGGTAGCGCTCGGCACGCACCCTGGCATCGGCCAGCGCTATGCCGTAGTAACCGGCCTGATTGACCAGAATATCCATGGTCTTTTCAAACTGGCTGAAGTTGAACTCCTGCGGCACTACGCCGATGCAGCGCTTGGCGGCCAGCAGATCGGTGTCCAGATCATGCCCGAACACGCTGACCTTGCCGGCGGACTTGTTGACCAGTGACGAGAGAATCCCGATGGTGGTGGACTTGCCTGCCCCGTTGGGACCCAGCAAAGCAAAGAAGTCGCCCTGCCTGACCTCCAGATTGATCCCCTTGAGGGCCTGGAAACCATTTGCGTAGGTTTTTTCAAGTCCGCGAATACTGATAGCTGCCGTCATGCATGCCTTCCAGCGAATAGAATTGAGCATAGTTATATGGGGGCCATCGCCGCCAATATCAACCCTGAGCACGGCCCCCTCGCCAAGCCTGCGACTACAAAACGGCTACAAATGTGACCTTCTGGTCCGTTGTGCGCTGCGCCTTGGCGGCCCTACGCTGGATCCACACAAAAACAACGCAGCACACCCTTTGCGGAGACACCCATGGGCTCCAAGCCAGATCAACCTGTCGATATGGAGGACTACGCTGCCCGTATTACTCCCCGTTGCGGCCTTCCTTGGCGCCTTCTACCTTGGCCCCAGCTTCGCCATGATCCAAAGCCTGACGCCGCTGCTAACCTCGGCCATCATGCTCTTCGTACTTAACCTGGTGGGCCTGGGATTTGGACCGCAGCTAATCGGTATTGCCAGTGACGTCATGCGTCAGTGGTTTGATAACGACAACCTGGGTTACGCGCTGCTAGGCGCGGCCTTCGTCAGCTTCTGGGCGGCCTACCACTATTATCTGGCTGACAAAACGATCGCCTCCGATACCCGCAATCTGGTTGATCCGGGCTAGCTACGGCTCCTCTGCGGCGCCTTCCGGAGCCGCAGTGTCACAGCCTCCGCGGGCACTAGTTGGTCCTGCGCATTGTCCATCCTGTTACATCCTGCGGTTACCCTCGAGAACTCAAGGGTCTATGCTAGAAGACGTGCAGTGAATTGGATCAATGGAAAAAGGAGTGCTGAATGATCACCCTACTCTGGCTTATCGGCCTTGTGCTAGGCCTCGCGATACTGGCTTACCTCCGCGTGGGACTACTGAACGGCTGCATTGCAGTGGGCGCCTATCTGCTGGCCATGACCCTGTTGGCACCCGTGCACTGGTTTATCGACCTGCTGCTCTGGGTCGTCTTTCTGGGCATCGCCATACCACTGCATTTACCGGTATTTCGCCGCAACAGCATCAGCAAGCCGCTGTTCGGCTGGTTCAAAAAAGTGCTCCCGCCTATCTCTGACACCGAGCAGGAAGCACTGGACGCCGGTACCGTATGGTGGGACGGCGAGCTGTTCAGCGGCAAGCCCGATTGGAACCGGCTGCACAGCTTCCCCAAACCGACGCTGACCGAAGAGGAACGCGCGTTCATGGACGGGCCGGTAGAAGAACTCTGCCGCATGACCAACGAGTGGGAAGTCACCACCGAACTGCAGGACCTGTCGCAGGAAAGCTGGAGCTACATCCGCAGCAACGGTTTTTTCGGGCTGATCATTCCCAAGGAATACGGCGGCAAGGGCTTCTCGGCCTACGCCCATTCGCAGATCGCGATGAAACTGGCCAGCCGTAGCGGCGACCTGGGCACCACCGTCATGGTGCCCAACTCCCTCGGCCCGGCAGAGCTGCTGATGCAGTATGGCACCGAGGAACAGAAGCAACATTACCTGCCGCGCCTGGCCAACGGCACCGACATCCCCTGCTTTGCCCTGACCTCCACCGATGCCGGTTCTGATGCCGGCGCCATGCCGGATAGAGGTATCGTCTGCAAGGGCGAATGGCAGGGTCAGGAAGTCATCGGTCTGCGCGTGACCTGGGCCAAGCGCTATATCACCCTGGGCCCGGTCGCGACTATTCTCGGCCTGGCGTTCAAGGTCTTTGATCCAGAGCATCTGCTCGGCGAGGAGGAAGAACGCGGCATTACCCTGGCGCTGATTCCGACCGACACTGCCGGGGTTGAGATCGGCCGCAGGCACTTCCCACTGAATGCCGCATTCATGAATGGCCCCAACTCCGGCACCGACGTGTTCATTCCGATGGACTACCTGATCGGCGGCCAGGACATGATGGGCAAGGGCTGGATCATGCTGATGAACTGCCTCTCTGTTGGCCGCTCCATTTCGCTGCCCGCCGGCAGTACCGGCGCCGCCAAGATGGCGAGCATGACCACTGGCGCTTATGCGCGGATTCGCAAGCAGTTCAACCTGCCGATCGGCGAGTTTGAAGGGGTGCAGGAAGCGCTCGCACGCATCGGCGGCAACACCTATGTAATGAACGCTGCGCGGACCATGACCGCAGGCGCCGTGGATCTTGGCGAAAAGCCCTCGGTACTGTCCGGCGTGGTCAAGTACCACCTGACCGAACGCATGCGCAAATGCATCAATGACGCCATGGATGTGCACGGTGGCAAGGGTATCTGCATGGGCCCGAAAAATTACCTGGGCCGCGGTTATCAGTCGATCCCCATCTCCATCACCGTGGAGGGCGCCAACATCCTGACCCGTAGCATGATGATCTTTGGTCAAGGTGCGATCCGCTGCCATCCCTATGTGCTGCAGGAAATGCAAGCCACCCAGGACCCCGACCAGAACCGGGCCCTGGAGCGCTTTGACAAGCTGCTGTTCGAGCATATCGGCTTTGCCCTGGGCAACGCCTCCGGTAGCCTGCTGCTGGGTCTCACTGGCGGACGTCTGCTGAAGAAGAACCCGGGCAATGCCGAGACCAGTGCCTACTACGGCCAGCTGTCGCGCCTGGCTGCGGCTTTTGCTACGCTGACCGACGTCACCATGCTGATGCTGGGCGGCGAACTCAAGCGTCGCGAGCGTATCTCGGCGCGCCTGGGCGACATGCTCAGCAACCTGTATATGGCCAGCGCGACGCTCAAGCATTATCAAGATCAGGGCTGTCCGGAAGAGGACCTGTCCTTTGTGCAGTGGGGTGTCGAGGATTTGCTCGTGCAGATCGAGCAGGCCATGCACGAAGTACTGCTGAACTTCCCCAATCGCGCCGTCGGCATCCTGCTGCGCCCCATCATCTTCCCGCTTGGAAGACGCCTGACGCCACCCAGCGACCGGGTTAGCGCAGAAATCGCTCGGCGCCTGATGACGCCCGGAGCAGCGCGAGACCGGCTGCTGGAAGGCTGCTATCGCAGCGATGACCCGGACGACGTGACCGGCTTGCTCAACAGTACGCTGGACAAGGTCATCCTCGCCGACCCACTGGAACTGCGTCTGGCCAAAGCGATTAATTCCGGCGAGCTTGAGCACGACAGCGAAGCCGATATGCTCGAAGTGGCTGCAGAAGCTGGCGTCATCAGCCCGGCAGAAGCCGAGCAAATTCGCTCCGCGCGTCTGGCCCGCAGTGCCGTGATCGCGGTGGATGACTTCGCCGCGCAAGACATGTCGCCAAACACCAACCAGCCTGAGGATAAATCCGAAGCCGCGGCAAGCCCCGCGTAACCTCAGCAGCAACAGAGACAGGCCGGCGCATAGCCGGCCTTTTTTTTGCTAAACTGCCGGACCTCGCAACAGGAGCTATCCCATGAACCCCGAACTGCCCTACCACCGCTACCATATGGCGCTACTGAAAAGCCTGTTTGACACCCTGCGCGCGCAATCGGTGTTAATGGAGCAAGTGCCCGAAGAAAGCAACCTGCTGTTCCTCGAGCGCTTTGACGAACTGATTACCCAGCTGGAAGCCGGTGATCATGACAGCCTGCATGCGGGACAGGACATTATTTGCCAGATCATCAGCCGCTACCCCCAGATAGCCCACCTGATCCCCCGCGATCTGCTCTGGTACTTTGGCGGCGATTGTCTGCATTTCATGCCCGACGAAGAAATTGCCCAGTATCAGCTGA
>JAWOGT010000031.1:0-9381 GCA_046496585.1 Halopseudomonas sp. | reverse complement strand
CTACCAGTGCCAGCTTCCCGGACAATCTGCGCATGGCCAGGCAGTAAGCTGTCCACGGGGTCGCACGTTAACCGGTAAGCTATATTTTAGCCGGTAACCTATCGGTACAGCGCTTCAGATTCCCATATCCGCCAACGCCTTGCCGACACTGCGCAAAGTGGCTGCCACGGTGGGGTGGCGGGAGGAGAACTGTTCGATCATCAGGTTTACGCCATCGACCAGCGTCGGATCCCCGTCGACATCCGCGTTGTTTTCAACAGCCAGCAGGCGGGCCTCAATATGGTTCGCCAGCGCCTGCAACGCCTCGCGTTCCTCTTCCGACATCGGGCCATCGGTCTCGTCGAGGGTGTGTTGCAGGCTTTCCAGCTGGATTTTCAGTTGACGTGTAGGCATGGGCACTTTCTCTCCGTTGAATGATCTGTCCTCACTATACCACCAGGGGCGCAAAACCCATGGCAACTCTGACGTTATCCGGATGACCGACCGGTTTGAGAAAGTGGTGAGTGCAGGACAGCAGCAGCCCCTGACCGAGCTGGCGACGCTGGGCGCCAATGCCGTCCAGCCATTCAATGCGGGCTTCTTCGAGGTACTGGTAATAACGGCTGTTGTTGACGTGCTGATGGGTATCCATATCGCCCCAGCGAACCGGTATAGATGAAACATAAAGTGGTGCTTTGGCGGCTGAGCTCATATTGGAAAATCACTGATCAATGGTGGTTTATGCTTTACAATCAGTCATCTGACGGGAGGCTTCAGGTTTCCCGACGCTTATTGTTGGTCACGGAGAATATAGATGAGGCTGATACCTGTAAGTGCGCAGGCTGCATTGGTTGCGGTATTGTCCGGATTGTTGCTGACGCCGGCAATGGCCAATGAGCCGGATGGCTATGCTGAAGCCTATGCGGATGATTATGACGCTGCCAATGCCGATCCTTGGGAGCCGGTTAACCGGGCTATCTTCCGCTTCAATGACACGCTGGATACCTATACGCTGAAGCCGATTGCCAAGGCCTACGACCGGTTTGTGCCGCAGCCGCTGGATGACGGCATCAGCAATGTGTTTGGCAACCTGGGCGAACCGAAGAACCTGGTCAACAATACGCTGCAAGGCAAGTTCCATGACGCAGGCGTAGACATGGCGCGCTTCCTGCTGAATACCACTGTCGGTGTGGTGGGCATCTTCGATGTGGCTACGCGCATGGGCCTGCAAAACAACGATGAGGATTTTGGTCAGACGCTCGGCGCCTGGGGCGTGCCCAGCGGACCCTATGTGATGCTGCCTTTGCTCGGGCCGAGTACCGTACGCGATGGCAGTGCGCGGGTTCCTGAAGCCCTGGCCAACTACAGTTACAGCGGACAGATTGACCACGTACCTACGCGTAACTCGGCACTAGGCACTGATCTGGTCGATACGCGCGCGTCCATTCTGGAACAGGAAAAAATGATTCGCGGTGATCGTTACACCTTTATTCGCAACGCGTTCCTGCAGAACCGCGAGTTCAAGGTTCGCGATGGTGATGTAGAAGATACGTTCTGAGCCGCAGGAAATTGTCGCAAGGCTTGAATCGTCACGCGCATGTTATCAACGGAGCATCTGACAGCTTCGAGAGTTACTCGAGGCTGTCGAACTGTATGCCCACGGCATATTGCCCGCTGGCTTCGCCAATGCAGCGCATAACCTCGCCGCTGGCCTGCAAACCTTGCAGATGTTCAGTAGGTGAGGGTATCGCCAGCTGAATCTTGGCTCCTGCGGGCAGTGCGCGGTCCAACACCAATTGCACTCCCTGGCTGGAGAGGTCGTGACAGACCACTGCAAGCTGCTCGCCGCTGTCAATCAGGGTCAGGGTGGCGTCGGTCTGGACCTTCATACGGATGAAATCGCGCTTTTCGTTATAGTTCTGATCATGAAATGACATGCTCGAATCTCCGCTGGGCCTGCGTTATAGCCGGTGTTTACCAGACACCCATCCTAATTCCCTGGGTCGACGTGCACAAGCATTCTGCCTGGGTTCTCAGGGTGTTGCCTGAACCTGCGGATGGGAGTACTGTTTGCCCCTTGAAAACGTCAGGTTACCTGGCATCGGCTCACACACCCTGTGGCCCTGCAGTCTGCTCAGCTGCTTGGCAATGACGTAGGGGATCTATGCAGCTTAATGGCACGACTTTGCTGGTTATTGACGATGATGACGTCATCCGGCAAGACATCGCGATGCATTTGCGCAACGGCGGATTTGATGTGCTCCAGGCCAGTCAGGCTGGACAAGGGCTGGAGCTTTTGGGTTTGCACGCGCCTGAATTGGTGCTGTGCAATCTGCAGATGGCCGATCAGGATGGCCTTGCCCTGATCCGTCAGATCGCTGCCATCTCTCCCGATACGCCGCTGATCGTCATCTCTGCCGCCGACGACATGCGTACGGTGGTAGCGGCTCTGCAGGCAGGGGCCAGCGACTATCTGCTCAAACCGCTGCTGGATCTGGCGGTGGTCGGGCACGTGGTCAAGCGCTCGCTTGAGCAAGCGCGTCTGCGCGTCGACAATCAGCGCATACGCGAACGTCTTGAAGCGGCAAACCGCGAGTTACACAATCATCTGCAGGAACTCAAGGACGATCAGGCTGCTGGTCATCAGGTGCAGCTCAATATGCTGCCGCAGACGCCCTGGAAAAGTGGCGTGTACGAGTTCCAGCACCGGATTATCCCGTCGCTGTATCTGTCTGGCGATTTCGTCGATTATTTTCGCGTGTCGGACACCCAGCTGGCGTTCTACCTGGCCGATGTCTCCGGGCATGGTGCCTCGTCGGCTTTTGCTACCGTACTGCTCAAGTTCATGACCACGCGGCTGCTGTATGAACAGCGCAGGCAGGACGGCAGCGCGCCTATCGCCTTCAAGCCGTCTGACGTGCTGGGGCATATCAATCGCAGCCTGATCAGTTGCAAGCTCGGCAAGCATGTGACCATGCTCGGCGGCGTCATTGACGAAGAGCAGCAGACCCTGACCTACAGTATCGGTGGCCACCTGCCGCTTCCGGTGCTCTATACTGACGGCCGGGCCCATTACCTGGAAGGCAAGGGTCGGCCGGTTGGACTATTCGAGGATGCAGTCTATCAGGATCATCAGATCAGCCTGCCGGAGCGCTTCACGCTGACCTTGTGCTCCGATGGCGTGTTCGATTGCCTGAGCGGGGCTACGCTTAAAGAGAAGGAACTCCAGCTGCCGCGTCTGATCGAAGAGGCAGGCGGGGGTTTGAAAGCGCTGATGGCCAAGCTCAACCTGCAACCCGGAAAAGTCATGCCGGATGATATTTCACTGATGATGTTAAGCAGGAACCCGTGATGATGACCACTGGCAAGATCCAGTTTGCTGAGTCGGAGGGCACCTTTGTCCTCAAGTTCGTGGGTGACGTGCGGCTGACACTGTGCGCTGCGCTCGACGCTTATATCGAGAAGATTTTCAGCGTCCTGAGCTTTAACGCGATCATTATTGATCTGACCGAGACCGCAGGCATCGACAGTACCTCCCTGGGGCTATTGGCCAAGCTGTCCATTTTGTCGAAACAGAAAGTCGGGTTTCTGCCGACGCTGGTGTCGAACCAGGAAGACATGAACCGGTTGCTGCAGAGCATGGGCTTCGATCAGGTGTTCAATATAGTCAGTGAGGTCACGCCTACGGATGCTGAGCTTAAGGATCTGCCTGGCCAGCTGTTATCCGAGGCGCAGGTCAAGGACAAGGTGCTTGAGGCTCATCGTATTCTGATGGACCTCAATGAGCACAATCGCGAGGCCTTCCGTGATCTGGTCAGTGCCCTGGAATCAACCGGCTGATTTGGCCCGCAACTGCAGTAACTCCTCCAGCTTGACCTGATCGGCAGCAAACGCGCGAATGCCTTCGGCGAGCTTTTCGCTGGCCATGGCATCCTCATTGTGCGCCCAGCGGAACGCTGCCTCATTGAGCACTTCACGTGCATCGCTGCTGGGCTGCCTAAGCGCGTCAGAGGGCTGAAGATCGCCGGTCTCGCTGGCCAGTTGCTGCAGCAGGGTAGGGCTGATGGTCAGTCGATCACAGCCGCAGAGCGCCTCGATCTGGCCAATATTACGGAAGCTGGCACCCATCACCACGGTGGCGTACAAGTGCTGCTTGTAATAACGATAAATACGCGCCACCGATTGCACGCCGGGATCTTCCTGAGCCTGAAAATCACGGCCTTCGCGCTGCTTGTACCAGTCGTAGATACGGCCGACGAAGGGCGAGATCAGGAACACACCGGCATCTGCGCAGGCTTGGGCCTGGGCAAAGGAAAACAGCAGTGTGAGGTTGCACTGGATACCCTGCTTTTCCAGCTCGGCCGCCGCCTGAATACCTTCCCAAGTAGCGGCGACCTTGATCAGCACCCGGTCGCGGGTCACGCCGGCTTCTTCGTAGCGTTCTATCAGCCGATGAGCTTTGTCCAGGGTCGCCTGACGATCAAAGGACAAACGGGCGTCCACTTCGGTGGAAATCCGGCCCGGGATCAGTTTGATGATTTCACTGCCCACGCTGACCGCAAAGTGCTCGCAGGCATCGGCAATCGGATCAGCGCTGGAGGCCGAGACGGCGAGTGCCTGGTCGAGCAGAGCATGATATTCGTTCTGCTGCGCGGCTTTGAGCAGCAAGGACGGGTTGGTGGTCGCGTCCACCGGTTGCAGGCTGCGGATGGCCTGTATGTCACCGGTATCGGCAACAATCAGGGTATGTTGTTTGAGGCTGTCTAATTTGCTGGTCATGGTCGTCAGTCTATCCGGAAAGTTACTTTGACCTTACCTCAAGCCCGCCGCCCTGAGCAATCCTGCCTGTTGGCGTTGGCTCATATCGGCGAGCAACTGATCGTACAGTGCCAACGGATCATCGGTCTGATGTATCGCACTGCTTAATTGGCGTCTGAAATGCCGCGCGCCAGGCAAGCCCTGGAACAACCCGAGCATGTGCCGCGTGACGTGGTTCATCAGCCCGCCGCTGGCCAGGTGTCGGGCAATGTACCCACGCATGGCGGCCATCACCGCGATTCTGTCCGGTGCTGTGTGGGTATCGCCGTAGAAGCGCTGGTCCACCTCGGCGAGCAGATAGGGGTTGTGATAGGCCTCGCGGCCGACCATGACCCCATCCAGTACTTGCAGATGCTCGGCCATCAACGCCAGGTCGGTCAGTCCGCCGTTGATAACCATCTCCAGTTGCGGAAAATCGGCTTTCAGCTGATGGACCACATCGTAGCGCAGCGGCGGGATGGCACGGTTTTCCTTTGGCGACAGGCCTTCAAGAATAGCGATGCGCGCATGCACGATAAAGGTTTCGCAGCCCGCTTCATGTACCTGGCCGACAAAGTCGCAGAGCTGCGCATAGCTGTCGTGGCCGTTAATGCCAATCCGATGCTTTACCGTCACCGGTAGGCCGCAGGCGCCGCGCATCGTGTCAATGGCTTCGGCGACCAGAGCGGGATGCGCCATCAGACAGGCGCCGATCATGTTGTTCTGCACCCGATCACTGGGGCAGCCAACATTCAGGTTGACCTCGGCAAACCCGGCGTCTTCGGCCAGCGCGGCGCAGGTGGCCAGCTCAGCCGGGTTGCTACCACCCAGCTGCAGGGCCAACGGTTGCTCCGCGGCGTTGTAGCCCAGAAATCGCGAACGGTCGCCGTGAATCACTGCGCCGGTGGTGACCATTTCGGTATACAGCAACGCGCGCCGGCTGATCAGCCGTGCAAAGAAGCGGTAGTGCCGGTCCGACCAGTCCATCATCGGCGCGACGCAGAAACGTCTACTGGGGCCGGCGCGGCTGATCATGGGCGATAGGGGTGATTCGACTTGCATCTTGGCTACCTGTTCAGAGCATGCATATCCACACGCTGTCATAGCACCTGGATAAGGTGACGGAATGGGTCCGCAAGCGCAGTGGTGGAAGGCTAGTTTATCAGGAAAGTCGCTACGCTATGGCTTTGCACAGAACGGTAGGGCAGATCTTGAATAGGCGAGTCATTTATTTGCCGGCGTAGTAAAAAAGCGATATTTTTGACGCTTGAATCGGTAAGATGTCATGTTATTTTAATATCACTGAACTCAGGGAAGAGCCAATATGGACCAGCACAAACGCGGATGGGTATGGGCTTATCGCAAGGCTCGCAGTTATCACCTTTCAGCTTTTCAGGCAGGCTACCGCGCTACCCGTTTTTTTCTGTCCGGGGATACCGGCGCCTTTTCCAGCCATGGGGGTTGGCGGCGTTCGCGTATTACGCGCAAATAGGCCGCCCGGGCGCCAGCTTCTCCCCAGTCAGGCTTGGCGTCGGCATAGCCGTTCTAGCAGACCCGGCACAGGCCTGCTAAAGACCTCAAACAGGCCCTTGGCGTCAATCTGCCTTGCCTGCGGGTCAAACGCTAGCGCCTGACGCAGGGCCGGCCAGCAGTGCGCGGGCAGATTGGCGGGTTTTTGCAGACTCTTGTCCTGTTGCATGCTTTTCGCCTGTTTGGCGGTCAGTCGGCTAAAGGGATGCAGGCCGCTGACCAGTTCGTAGAGCACACATGCCAGAGCGTAAACGTCCGCCGTGCTGGTCAGGCTTTCACCGTTGAGCAGTTCCAGCGCGGCGTAGCGGGGCGTCCAGGCAGCAATACGCTGGCGGCTGAGTTGGGGCAGGCCATTGAGCAAGCCCTGAACCGGCTGCCCCAGGCCAAAATCGAACAGACGCAATCCGTCCTTGGTCAGCATGATGTTGCTCGGCTTGAGATCGCCGTGCAGCACCCCCCCTTGATGGGCACAGGCCAGTGCCTCCAGCAGCGGCAGGGCAATGCTGCGGTACTCTTCCCAGCGCAGGCCTTGCGGATGGCTTTCCAGCAACTGATCCAGCGTCGGGCCCTTGAGCGGCTCCATGCTAATGAAGGCGCGCTGACTCTGGGGATCCACCTCGAACGCATACAGGCGAATCACATTGTTGTGGCGCAGGCGGCTGGTCAATGCGAACTCGGTGTACAGCAACGCATTGGCGTCGGGATATTCGGCGAATTCTTCGTTCAGGGTCTTGAGCGCGAGATAGGGATCCGGGTCGCCGTATTGCTCGCGCAGTAGATCCCGGGCCCGATACACGGCGCCCATGCCGCCGACGCCCAACAGCCGCTCGATCTTGTAGCGCTTGCAGAGGATCTCGGGGAGCTCCGTGGCAACGCCTGACCTGGGGTTGGCCAGCGCGCTGACCAAGGCCTCCGGTTGTTCAACTACCGGACGGCGCGTGGACGGCTGGGCGGGGGCAGAAAGCATGGCAGACTCCGGTGTATTCATGGGCGCACCACGACGGCGCTGATATTGTCCCGGGCCGGGCCGTCGAGGACTTCCTTGAACAGCCGTTGCACGGCTTGCTCGGTGGATGCCAAGGCCAGAGCCGCACCGATCGCCGCGCGGCTCAGGTCCTGATACAGCCCGTCGCTGCACAGCAGCAAGGTGTCGCCGGGGTAGACGGTGAAATCCACCAGCTCGAGCAGCAGCTCCTCGTTGGCGCCCACCGCACGCGTCAGCGCGCGGGCAGACGGGTGGTTTGCAGCCTGTTGCGCGCTCATCTGCTGCTCCTGCATCAGCTCCTGCATCAGGCAATGGTCGCGTGACAACTGAAACAGCCGGCCACTGCGCCACAAATAGCAGCGGCTGTCACCCGCCCAGATACAGATGGCCCGTTCCGCCTCGGCGAGCAGCATGACCACGGTACTGCCCATGATGCTGTCCGGGCGGTCGGCGGTGACCGTGATGTCGTGCCCCAGCAGCCGGTTGACCCGGTATAGACACTGCCGCGCACCCTGCAGGCGTTCATCCAGGCTCAACTGATCGGGCAGTTCGAGCATTTCCTCAATGATCAGCCGGCTGGCCAGGGCACCATTCTGGTGTCCACCCATGCCGTCGGCAACCACCCAGAGGCCACGCTCCGGCAGGTCCAGCACGGCGTCCTCGTTGCGCTTGCGCACTTTGCCCTGGTCGGTTCTGGCGCTGCTTTGCCAGTGCCTATCGACCCCGGCCATCAGAGCCGTGCCGGCAGGCTGAAGCCGCGCAGCTGACTGAGATCGAAGGGGTTGGGCGAGCGCTGACTGTGCAACAGATATTGCGCGCGCATACCGTCCAGATTGGCGCGCAGCAGTAACACATCCCGATCGCTGTGATGATCCACGTCCATCAGATCCAGCAGCCGGAACAGCGACCAGGGGCCGGTGTTCTGTTCGATGCCAATACGCCGACCGCCGAGATCTTCGACCATCAGGCTGGTGCGCCCTTCGCTGTCTTCGGCGGGCCAGCGGAAGGCGGTCTGCACGATGGGCCCGTGGCGGTACTCCATATACTGGTTACCGAAGCGGAAGTTGGCGCGGCCGAGGCTGGAGTCGAGGGAATGCGGTTCCAGCGTGAAGAGGATCTGTGGCTCGTTGGGATTCTCGGCGAAGAAACTGCGCCGAATGGTCTGCAGCGTGGCCATCTGGTTAAGGAACTCGCGCGACATCGGCAGGCTGCGACCATCGACCCGGCGCAGCTGGAAAGCACCGCTGTTGTCGCTGACAAAACCAGCGAGATAGCGGTCAAAGAAGCGCTCAGCGGTGCCCTGAGCCTTGAAGAACTCACGGAAGTCCGCCAACGCTACATCGCTTTCGCTGCTCGCTACAAAGGGATAACGCTTACCGACCGAGGTCGTGTATGCCGCATACAGCTCGCTGCGATAGCGCTGGTTAAGGTATTGGTAAGCATCGTTGAGCACCAGCATCCAGCTATCGGCGGACAGCGTCTTTAGCCAGTTGGTCATGGGTGCGGGCAGGTTGTCGGCACTACTGCGCAATTGGTTGATCGCGTCGCTGCGGCCCTGCATACGCGTACGGGCCATGTCGAACGCCGCCTGCTCGGGTACGCTGGCGTTGGCCAGGCCGCCAAGCTGCAGTTTCAGTGCGTCCAGGGCCTGCAAGGCGCTAGTCATTTCTGCGCCCGGTCCACCCTGAGCATCGAGCAAGCGGTGCAGTGATTCGAACTGGCGGGCCAGGTTCTTGCGCGCGGTGTCCGGCACGCTGTGCGCCACGGCAGACTGGGCCTGCTCCGCCGCCGCGGCGGCCAGACGGCGGCTTCGGCCGACCCGGACCCCGGCTGCCTGGGCGGTGTCCGTCAGATCCCGCGCCGATACCGCGGTATCCAGCAGGCCGCTGAGCAGGGTGTTATCACTGACCTCGCGGAGTAACAGCAGCAGGGGTGAGTTGGCGGCGGTCAGGTTGCCCAGCTGGGTAGCCCCCAGCGCGGCGCTGGCCAGCGGTTCCAGATGCAGCCGGGCCAGGGCTTCACTCCAGTAACTGGCGTAGTCTTGGAAGTACAGCTGTTCCATTTCCACCATCAAATGGCCGAGATCGCTG
>JAWOGT010000374.1:0-6536 GCA_046496585.1 Halopseudomonas sp. | reverse complement strand
GCCTGGTGTGTGGATTGAAAAGCTGCAGCACGCATACAGGAGCTTATTGTCGAGCCCGACAGCGATTGCCCGTGGAAATGGTGTCCACTTTGTGCCGTCAGGCAGGCCGTATGATGACCACTGCGGCGCCCTCGGCCTGGCAATGGAAAGGCAGGCCGGTACGCCTGGTCGATGGCACCATGATTTCCATGCCGGATACGCCGGCCAATCAGCAAGACTACCCTCAACCGCGTAGCCAAAAACCAGGACTGGGGTTTCCTCTGTGCCGATTGGTTGGCATCGTTTGTTTGGCCAGTGGCGCTATTCTGGACGCTGCTGTTGGCTGCTATCGCGGGAAGGGAGGAGACGAGCAAGCGCTACTTAGAAGTATGCTTTCCACGCTGGATACTGGCGATGTTCTGCTGGGTGATGCGTTTTATGCCACCTATTTCCTGTTATGTGAGCTGCGGCGCCGTCAGATTGATGGTGTATTCGAGCAGCATGGAGCACGCAAGCGCTCGACTGACTTCAGCCAGGGGCAACGTTTGGGGCAAAGAGATCACCTTATTGAGATACCCAAACCGAAGCAAAAACCGAGATGGATGAGCCAGGAGCAGTACGATCAGGCGCCGCCAAGCCTGACGGTGCGGGAGTTGTATTGCGGCGGCAAGGTCTTGGTAACGACTCTGTTGAACGCCAACCACACCCCGAAAGCCGAACTCAACAAGCTCTACCGCAGCCGCTGGCACGTGGAGCTGGATCTACGCAATCTGAAGTGTACGCTGGGAGTAGACATCTTGAGCTGCAAGACGCCCGATATGGCTATCAAGGAGCTCTGGGTTTACCTGTTGGCACACAATCTGATCCGTCTGTTGATGTCCCAGTCAGCGCTACTGAGTGACTGTTTACCACGTGAGCTGAGCTTCAAGCACACCCTGCAAATATGGGGAGCTTGGCGTCAATGTCATGATGAGACTGATGATGTTCAGGTCATCTCCCTGTTGCTGTTGATCGCCGAACAACGGGTCGGCTCTCGCCCAGGACGAATCGAGCCCAGAGCCATTAAACGACGACCCAAACCCTACTCACTGATGACCCTGCCCAGGCCGCAAGCTCGTAAAAAAGTAGCAGCCAATGGGCATCCAAAGAGGGTTAAGTAAGTGCCATTCGGGTCAGAGTAACGTTAAATCTATATTCATTTTGAAACTTTACTCTGACCCCAATTCCGGGTGCCCCGCTTTCAGCTGATCAAGGGAGCCTCCCACTGAGTGCGGCGCCACGCGCCGGACGCTTCAGCCAGGCTCTGCTGGATTTTCTGGATGAGTTAATCAGTTCGGTGGTTGAGCCCCTCGCTGGTTGCTCTCAATAGCAAGAGTTGGGCGTGTTCATCGGATTGATGTCTCCGGCGACCTCATCGGGGTCTATCCCATGGGTGATCAATACCTCGCGCACGAAATTGATCTGCTCAAGAATCCTGCTGGCATCGTCGCCATATTCGAACCGGGTTACTTCTACAGGTTTGGGCATGAATGTGAACGCTGTTTTCAGGGCTTGCAGGGTGTCGGTATCAGACATGGTATTTGTCCTGGGGCAATGGGTGCAGATTGATGGTATCCCGCTGATCCTTGGTGGGTCGACCCGCTTTCGCAATAGAACGGAAAAGGAAACAGATTTATTTAAATGCCCATACGGCTACGAATTCTCGACGCATCCACAAAGTAGGAGCCGCGGCCCCGCGGCGAAGCTTGGCCCAGCCTTCGCGCCGAGGCCGGCGCTCCTAACCACACCGTGCTGGAAACGGGTTTGTTGTTGGAGGCGGCCACAAGCTTGCTGATGATCAAAACCGCCACGTAAGATGCATTGGCATCCCTTCCCCACGCTTGTAATCGGAGTAACCCATGCCAACCGATCCGTTGAAAACACTCTCCGATCTGGTCAGCGATGCCCATGCGCAAATTCAAGCGGCGCATGAGCACATCAACCCGGTGGTCGAGGTGCGCCAGGGCATGCGCAACGCCGGCATCCCCGCTGATGTGCTCACCCTAGACTGCCTGCGCACCCAGCGCCGCATTACCCTGATCCTGCATGACCCGCAGCCGGGCATGGTGCTTTATCAGTTCGTGACCCGGGCAGAGGAAGTCGGCGGTGACTTCAAGCAGATCCCCTTGGAGGACATGGGCAGCGACACGCTGTTTGACTGGATGCAGGATTATTTCGGCTGAAAGGAAATTAGGGTCAGAGTAACGTTAAATCTCGGCGCAAGGATGCACTGATGTTGAATTAGCACACCGGTATTGGACATGCTTGAGATGTCAGTAGCTGATCCGGTAACGGGTACTCCGACCGCCCCCAGGCAAGCGTTCTAAACAATCCTTGCCCAGCAGGTCCGCCAGATGCCGGGTAGCGGTGGCCTTGGAGACTTTCGCCACCGCTTGATACTGCGCAGCGCTGATCCCGTCCTCGAAGCCTTTATCGCCGCCGTCCAGCAGCCGATTGAGCACCTTAATCTGTTCCGGCAGCAAGCCATCGCCGCGGTGCAACTGCCAGAAACGCGTCTTGGCCAGCACGCGATCGATACGCACCATCGCCTGCTCCAGGCTGTTCAACAGGGTCGCAAGAAACCATTCCAGCCAGGCTGTGATATCCAGTCCGCCTTTCTGGCTGGTTTCAAGAATGCGGTAATAACCGGAGCGGTCTTCCAGAATACTCGCCGACATGGCGTAGAACCGAATGGCCTGACCGTCGCCCTGCGCCAACGCCATATCGGTAAGGGCACGGGTTAAGCGACCATTGCCGTCGTCAAAGGGATGCAGGGTGACAAACCAGAAGTGCGCGATGCCCGCACGTAACCAAGGGTCCAGTCCGGCATCGCAGCGGCTGCGTTCAAACCACTGCAGAAACGCCTCCAGTGCCGGCTCCAGCTCAACCCGTGGCGGCGCCTGGAAATGCACTGTGGGACGGTCGATCCGGCCTGACACTACCTGCATGGGGTCATCGCCGCGCAACTGGCCGACGCGGACGCGCTCCAGCAACGGAAAGTCATCGTCGGGGAACAACTTGGAATGCCAGGCACATAGCCGATCTAGCGTCAGCGCTTGGCCAGCATTACCCGTCGCATCCAACAGCAGCTCCGCATAGCCTTCGCTGCGAGGGTTGGGCCTACCGTCAGCGCTTAGCCCCAAACGCCGCGCCAGCGAGGACCGCACCGACCCGACATTCAGGGTTTCACCCTCGATAGCCGAGGAGGCCAGGATGTTTTGCAGCAACGCATCCAGGCTGCTGCGTGCCCCAGTATCCGTGTCCACTACCCCCGCCATACCCAGCAAGCGCCCTTGCGCCTGGGAACACGCCCGCAGCAGCACAGCAAGGCGCTCGGTTTGCCAGGTGAAATGCGGCCACTCGGGCTGCTGCCAGATCCAGAGGGGGGAGTTCATAGCGTAATTCCTAAAGCTGTGAGCCGAATATATCACTTATTCGGCTCACACAATGAGCCGAATAAAGGTTTTAATTGGCTCACTGCCGAAATAACAAAAGAGGAATAATTAGGGTCAGGGTCAGAGTAAAGTTTAAACCCTGCTCGATGCGGTGATCTCCACCATTACCGGTATTTTTGACGTGATGAACGCAATCACGCTGATGGGGATGGGCCAGCCGAGTAGGCCGGCCGCCTTCCACATCCAGATTGACGATGAAGCACCAGGCCCACTGACCCTGGCCAGCAACACGGGAAATTGGGGTCAGAATAACGTTGAATCTATATCCATTTTGAAACTTTACTCTGACCCCAAAGCCGCAAAGCGGCGCTAATCGGCACGGCAAAGCGGCACTTCGGCTATTCACTCGCTCCGGCGGAGCATGCTCCTAAACCGCGCCCGCCGACCGGAACCGCTCGGTCAGCTGGCGCATCGACAGGGATTCCTGGCGCAGCGATTCGCTGACGTCCCGCGAGTGGTTGACGCTGCCCAGCAGCAGCTGCGAGCTCTCGCGCAGCATGGCTGAGCGTTGCTCGATCAGGTCCAGTGCATCGCGCTGCAGTGCGACTGAGCGCGACACCTGATGGCTGCCGCTTTCCATTTCGACAAACTGGTCAGCCAGGCGCGTCAGGTGGGTTTTTAATTCATCCAGGTTGCTGCGGTTGCTGGCGCCGGCTGCACGCATTTCATCCAGCAGCGCGTCGACGCCACTGACGCCGTCGACCAGATCCAGCACCCATTGGCGAATTTCCCGGGTTGAGTCGGCGGTGCGCTGGGACAGGGTTCGTACTTCATCGGCAACCACGGCAAAGCCGCGGCCATGCTCGCCGGCGCGCGCGGCTTCAATGGCGGCGTTCAGCGCCAGCAGATTGGTCTGGTCGGCGATGGCGGCAATCACGCCGATCACCTGCTCGATCTTGCTGGTCGATTCACTCAAGGCCTGGATCGAGCCCGACACCCGGACAATCACGTCAATCGCGTTGTTGGCGGCGGCCTCGCTGCTTTGCAGGCCCTGCTGAACGTGATCGTTGGCCAGCACCGCGTCGCGGATGGTGGCTGCCGATACCTCGGTGGCCGACTCGATCTCGGAGGCCTGCCCGGCAATGGCGCCCATCGAATGGCTGACTTTTTCAATCTGTTCACGGGTCATTTCCGAGGCGGCCTGCAAGGCTTCCGCTTCCTTGTCCAGCGTGGCGGAGCGCTGATTCAGGCTGGCGGCCGAATGGCGGATGTCGCCGACAAACTGATCAAAACGCCCAACCAGACCATTCAGCGCGCGGGCCACACCCGCGACCTCATCGTTGCCCGTCACCACCGGCGGGCAGCTGAGATCCGAGGTAGCATCCATGAGCTTGATATCGCGTTCGATCTTCTGCAGCCGGACGATAACCGTGCGCCTGAGCCAGAGCGTCATCAGGATGATGGCTATCAGGAATACCGCAGAGCCGCTGATCAGGAACGCCTGTTGATCGTTCAGGTAGGCCAGCAACTGTGCTGAGTCCTGCTGAATCCCATTACGACTTGCACGCTTCCTTGCTTCAATGGAGGCGAGCATCGGATCCAGCGCCGGAAACAGGACAAAGTCCACCACCTGGCCGACACTGTAATAACTCTTCTCGCGGATACCGGGCTCGAGCTTGCCGAGCAGATCGAGTACGCCCTGGAAGCTGCCGCTATGGGTCTCGGCCCATTCACGCAATTGCGGGCTCTGCTCGATGACTTGCCAGTGCTGTGGCAGCGACACCGCCAGCGCTTCGAACGTCGGGGTAATCTCATCCCAGAGCAGCAGTTGCGCCTTGATCTTGTAGGCCAGATCCTGCAATTGCCGGTGATCCTGTTCCAGATCCTCTAGCATCCAGGACTCCTGCAGGCCAGCCGTAATCAGGCGCTTGGAGGACGTTTCCGCCTCGTTGATGATCAGCAGAGACAATACCGCCAACGCAGCCAGAGCGCTCACGGAGAGAAAGGCAAAGCACAGGATGCGGGTACGAACGGTGGAAAACATGAGCACCTCATAGCGGAATACGCACGTGAAGGTTATTACTGTGATGTGACAATGACATGACAGTCCGCCTGACCTGGCCTTTTGCGGCGCATAATCGCAATGATTGCCAGGCAATCAGCCTGACTAGCGCTTGGCTCCCAAGCGCCGCAGACAGTGCTAACGTCCAGACAAACGCCGCACTCGCCGTCCACAAAGGGAATCACGCATGTCTCAAGCCGCAGGTCGTCAGTCAATTTTCATTACCGGAGCCGCTTCCGGCATGGGCCGCGAGACCGCACGGCTGTTCCAGCAGGAGGGCTGGTTCATCGGCGCCTTTGATCTGAACCAGGCCGGGCTGGAAGCCTTGCAGGCCGAGCTGGGTGCGGAAAACTGTTTGATCGGGCAACTGGATGTGAGTGACAAGACCGCTTACGAGCAAGCGGTTCAGGCCTTTGCTGAGGCCACTGGTGGACGCATGGATATCCTGTTCAATAATGCCGGAATTGCCCTGCGCGGGTTCTTCGATGAGATCCCCTTCGATGCGCAGATGCGCCTGGTGCAGGTGAATTTTATTGGCGTATTGAACGGCATCTACACCGCGCTACCGCTGCTCAAGGCCACGCCGAATGCGTTGTGCTTCACCACCTCTTCATCTTCAGCAACCATGGGCATGCCGCTGATCGCGGTGTATTCGGCTACCAAACATGCGGTGAAGGGGCTGACCGAGGCGCTGTCCAACGAATTTCGCCGGCATGATATCCGCGTGGCTGACGTACTGCCGGGGCTGATCCGCACCGGCATGCCGGATGATGCGCTGCTGGCCGCAGCAGCGGACACCGGGCCGTTCCGCGTCATCGAGGCCATCGAAGTGGCCAAGGTGGTGTGGCAGGCCTACCAGTCCGAGACCCTGCACTGGTATGTGCCGGAGGAACTGGCCGAGCTGGACAAGGCCGCGGGCAACCATCCGGAGCGGCTGCGCGACAAGTTGGCGCGCCAGCTCTGATTGCCCTGCCGCGGACGGGGCCAGACCTGTTAACGAAACTGGGGTCAGCTGCAGAGCGGTGGGCAACCCGCCATGGCATCACCCTTCAAGACTCGCC
>JAWOGT010000364.1:0-11046 GCA_046496585.1 Halopseudomonas sp. | reverse complement strand
CGAACTGGTGCTGGCCTGCGGAGCCCATGCCCGACAACTGCCGGACGTGGCGGCAATGGGTGAACGGCTGTTGTCGATCAACAACCTGCAGGACTATGCACGCTTTCGCCGCGCGCTGGCCGGCAAGCAACAGGTGCTGATTATCGGTGCAGGACTGATTGGCAGCGAATTTGCCAATGACCTGGCCAGCGCCGGCCTGCAGGTGCAAGTGGTCGCGCCGGATGCTCAACTGATGCCCGGCCTGGTTCCCCCCCAGGCAGCAGCAGCGGTCCAGGCCGGGCTCGAGGCGTTGGGCGTGCGCTTTAACCTGGGCCGCTCGGTGCGGGCGATGCGTCAGACCGAGCAGGGCCTGTGTGTGGCGCTGGACGATGGCCGTGAGCTGGAAGCGCAACTGGGGTTGTCGGCCATTGGTCTGATTGCCAATACTGAGCTGGCCTGTGCTGCCGGCCTTGACTGTGGCCGGGGGGTGAAGGTCGATCGGCAGCTGCGCAGCAGTGATCCGGCCATCTACGCCCTTGGCGATTGCGCAGAGGTGCAGGGCTTGAATCTGATGTATGTGATGCCCTTGATGACTGCCGCACGTTCATTGGCGCAAACCCTGGCCGGTCAGACCACGCAGATTGTCTACGGGCCCATGCCGGTGATGGTCAAGACGCCCGCCTGTCCTCTGGTGGTGGCCCCGCCAGTGACCTCGGCGGAGGGTCGCTGGACAGTCAGCGGCAGCGGCGCGGACATCACGGCCTTGTTCCATGATGCGCAAGGCGCGCTGCTGGGCTATGCCCTGACAGGCGCTGCGGTCAGGCAAAAACTGGAACTGAACCGGCAGCTACCGCCGTGGTTGCCCTGACATAAGCGACAAAAGCATAGGGCCTTCCTGCCTTTTGTCGGGAAATCAGCGAATCACCGCCAGGCCGGGAACTATTTCGACTAGCGCGTACGCCATAGTCGTGCCATTCTGATTGAGCTGTGAAGGCCAGTCCAGGCAGCTCTGCCCGGCCTGACACGTCGTTGCTAGGATGCAGCGGCAGTAAAAAACAAAAACAACACGAACGAGGCTTCTATGCGTAAACCGGATCTCGCTGCGGCTATTGCCGACAAGGCTGACCTGACTAAAGACCAGGCAAACCGCGTGCTTAACGCCATTCTTGATGAAATCACCCAGGCGCTCAGCCGCAAGGACACTGTGACCCTGGTAGGCTTTGGTACTTTCCTGCAACGCCATCGTGGTGCCCGTACCGGCAAAAACCCACAAACCGGCGCTCCTGTCGCCATCAAAGCCAGTAACACAGTGTCCTTCAAGCCGGGCAAAAGCCTGAAAGAATCGGTTAACTGAGTTACTGCTACCGGGAGTCTGAGCAGGCCATCAGCGCCTGTGCCAGGCTCCCGCTTATGTCTGCACAGCTTGAACAGGCGCAGGCTCAGGGGGCGATGACTATCCCGGCCAGTGCCATGATGACCACCACGGCCCAGGCTGGCAGCTTGCCTAGCGTCAGCAACAGAAAGCCGGTCAACGCCAGCGCAAATTCAGCTCTGCCAAGAATGGCGCCGGTCCATACCGGGTCATACAGGGCTGCGCCGAGAATCCCTACGACCCCGGCATTAGCGCCGCGCATCAGCGCCTGAGCATTGGCCCATTGGCGGAAGCGATTCCAGAACGGCAACACCGCGATCAGCAGTAAAAACCCCGGCAAAAAAATCATCAGCAATGCCAGGCTGGCACCCATCAGCCCGTTCGGTGGGCTGCCGAGCAGCGTGCCGAGAAACGCGGCAAAGGTGAACAGGGGCCCGGGCACCGCCTGGGCAGCCGCGTAGCCGGCCAGAAAATCATCGCTGCTAATCCAGCCCGACTGCACCACCTCAGCTTCCAGCAGGGGCAAGACCACATGGCCACCGCCAAAGACCAGGGCTCCTGCACGGTAAAAAGCGTCCAGTAAGGCAATGGCCTGCGAACTGCTGCTCAGCGTCAGCACCGGCAGCAGAATCAATAGCAGGCAGAACAGAGCACCGGCAGCCAGCCCGCAGCGCCGGGAAATAGGAAAATCCAGGCTACTGCTGTCGGTAAAGGCGGCGGCCCGGCAGAGTAGCAGGCCGGCCAGCGCTGCAGCGCTGATCGCCGCCACCTGGGCCAACGGGCCGCTCAACGCCGTTACTATCAGCACGGCGCCCAGCGCGATGCCGGCGCGGGTGCGATCTGGACACAACGTCCGCGCCATGCCCCAAACGGCTTGCGCGACTATGGCCACGGCAGCGATCTTCAGACCATGGATAAGGCCATTGCCGAGCGGGCCATCCATGCTGCTGGCGCCCAGCGCAAACAGGACCAGCAGCAGCGCCGAAGGTAAGGTGAATGCCAGCCAGGCGGCGGCTGCGCCCCAGGGCCCGGCGCGCATCAAGCCGAGGGCAAAGCCGACCTGGCTGCTGGCCGGGCCAGGGAGAAACTGGCACAGCGCAACCAGATCGGCGTACTCCTTGTCAGCCAGCCAATGACGACGGATGACAAATTCGTTGCGGAAATAGCCCAGATGGGCAATCGGCCCGCCGAACGAGGTGAGACCGAGCAGCAGAAACGCGCGGAATACCTCGCCTATGCGCTGTCGCGTCGAATCCCGTTGGCGCATCATCCCGGCCTGTGTCTCGCTCTTGGTTCAATCGTGCTGATAATTGCTGACCAGCACCTTGAGCGCATCCCGGGCATCCAGCACCTTGTGAATCACCTGGCGTGCGTCTTCATGGCTCAGGTCCAGGCGCTCGAGCAGTGCATCCGGGATATCCACCGGCGGACCGCCGCCAATCCCTTCCTGGCGCAGCAAGGCCAACGCCAGGAACACCAGATTGGCGTAGACGCTGTGCGGCCCCTGGTAGTCGCCGTCATGCTGATAGCGGATGGCGGTAGAGACCTCGGCGGGCATGCCCCAGAAGCGCATCAGCCAGCTGCCGATCTGGTCGCGACTGACGCCCAGCAGATGCTGATCGATGAGTTCAACCGGGACATGCGGGTTGGCCTCCTGATGCCGGCAAATGGTCTTGAAATACGGTGGAAAGATGAACGCCAGTACCAGGTAACCAAAATTATGCAGCAGCCCGGACAGGTAGTTGAGCCCCAGCTCCGGTCGTTTGTCGCGCGGCATGGCCTTGGCCAGCCCTTCAATCACGGCGGCGGTGTAGATCGCCTGTTCGCGGTAGTGGGTGTTCCCTTCGGGGGCATCCTTGGGCAGGCTGAAAGTCTTGCCCAAGGCCAGGCCCACGGCCAGATTGATGACCAGGTCAAAGCCCAGTACCCGGCCGATGGCATCTTCCACCGAGCGGATCTTGCCGGGCGCTCCGTAGAACGGCGAGGACGCCCAACTGACCACCTGCGCGGCCAGGCTCGGATCGGTTTCCACCACGTCAGCCAGATCGTCAATGCTGGCTTCGGGATTGACCCGCAGCTTCATGACCTTCTGCGCGGTGACCGGCATGGGCGGTATTTCAAGGGTTTCTTCCAGGCGCTGGCGCATGCGCAGGGCGGTGAAGTTGCTCACGGCGCGGGTCAGGTCCTGGCTATCCTGGGCCGGATCGGCGGGCAGGCTGGGCAGGCTGTCCAGGCGCACGGAGAAGCGCGACGCACTGGCATTGGCGAGCAACGCGGTTAGCGCCTGCTGATCGATCTCCAGGCACCAGCCGTGCAGACCGCTATCCAGCCACAGGGTTGGCTGGTCCAGCAGGCTCTGCTCGAACACGCAGGGTGAACTGAACAGTAAGGGCAGACCAGGCAACTGGTTGAGCTGATGTTTCGCCAGAATACGTTGCAACTGTGCAGCGCGGACCGGCACCAGCTCACGCGACAGCAGGGCCTTGAGGTTTTTCAGGTCGAGCAGATGATCCTTGGCAAACAAGGTCAGCACGGTGCCCAGGCTATCGCACAGCAGCGACGCCTGTACCTGCTGCGCAGGCGGGCCGGCATGCCGCGCCGCGCGCAGCTGATAGCTGATGCCCTGCTGCTGCAGGAGTTTTTCTATCAGGTGGGGCAGGTTGGTATTGGCTTCCTCGGAGGCTGCAAGGGTATTCATCGGCATGGTCCTTGTTCAGGGAGGCGGGATGAGTGGTTAAGCTGCGCCGGGTGACGGACGCCGGGCGGCAGTTGCTCAAGGCTGTCTGTTTGGAGGATCTTAGCATGCGCTCCAGGCTTGCGCTTTGACCGCGGACAAACTCAGTGAAACAGGTTTTTCAACCAGGCAGGACCTGTAGCCGGGGGGGCTAGACTTGCGCGAACTGTTGCCCGTGGGCGAGCCAGCGGTCAATCAGCGCCGGGCAGCGCTGTGGATAGCGCTGCTGCATCATGCTTGCGGCCTCCTGCACCCGCGGTAGCAGGTCGGCGTCACGCAGCAGGTCGGCGACGCGGAACTGCATCAGGCCGGTCTGTCGGGTGCCGAGCACTTCGCCGGGGCCGCGCAGCTGCAGATCCTTTTCGGCAATCACGAAGCCGTCAGTGCTTTCACGCATGATCCCCAGCCGTTCACGGCCCAGATGCGAAAGTGGTGCGTGATAGAGCAGCACACAATGACTGGCCGTGCTGCCGCGGCCAACCCGCCCACGCAATTGGTGCAGTTGCGCCAGGCCCAGGCGTTCGGGGTTTTCAATGATCATCAGGCTGGCGTTGGGCACATCCACGCCGACCTCGATCACCGTAGTGGCGACCAGCAGGTGCAGGTCACCGCCTTTGAACGCGGCCATGATCTCGGCCTTTTCGCTGGACTTCATGCGGCCATGGATCAAGCCGATGGACAGCTCAGGCAGGCTTTCGCGCAAGGATTCCCAGGTCACCTCGGCGGCCTGGGCCTGCAACTGCTCGGACTCCTCGATCAGGGTGCAGACCCAATAGGCCTGGCGGCCCTGTGCGCAGCCGGCGCGCACGCGCTCGACCACTTCTTCGCGGCGGCTGTTGGCGATCAGCACGGTATTGACCGGGGTGCGGCCCGGGGGCAGTTCATCCAGCACCGAAGTGTCCAGGTCGGCATAGGCACTCATCGCCAGAGTACGCGGAATCGGCGTGGCGGTCATGATCAACTGGTGCGGGGAGAATTGCCCGGCAGCGCCCTTGTCGCGCAGCGCCAGGCGCTGTTGCACACCAAAGCGGTGCTGCTCGTCGATGATCGCCAGGCCCAGATTATGAAACTGCACCTCGCCCTGGAACAGCGCATGGGTACCCACGACCATGGCGGCATCACCGGTGGCGATCATCTGCAACTGGTTCTGCCGCGCCTTGCCCTTGAGTTTACCGGCCAGCCAGGCCACAGAAATGCCCAGGGGGGCAAACCAGGCGCTGAAATTGGCATGATGCTGCTCGGCCAGGATTTCTGTCGGCGCCATCAGCGCTACCTGCCAGCCGGCCTCCAGCGCCTGCAATGCGGCGATCGCCGCCACCACGGTCTTGCCGGCACCGACATCGCCCTGCACCAAACGCAACATCGGCTGGCGCTGCTGCAGGTCGGCGCTGATCTCCACACCGATACGTTGTTGGGCGCCGGTCAGCGGAAAGGCCAGGCGCTTGAGAAACGCTGCTACCAGCTCCTGGCTGGGCGGCATTGCCGGTGCCTGATGCGCGCGGAACTGCGCGCGCAGGCGCAACATGGTCAACTGGTGGGCCAGCAGTTCTTCAAAGGCCAACCGGTGCTGCGCCCAATGCCGGCCGTCTTCCAGTGCCTGCAGGTCGACAGACGGCGGCGGCCGGTGCAGGGTGCGGATGGCCTCGTGCAAGGAGCCCAGCTGGTACTCGCGGGTCAGTTCATCGGGCAGCAGGTCGGTCAGACTGTTGCCCTGGGCCAGCCAGGCCAGCGCCGCATCGGACAGACTGCGCAGGCGTTGCTGGGACAAACCTTCGGTACTCGGGTAGATGGGCGTCAGCGTCTCGGCCACGGGCAAGGCTTCCTGGCTGTCCAGACTCTGCAGCTCGGGGTGGTAGATTTCCAGCCCGGACGCGCCGGGCCGGACTTCCCCGTAACAGCGCCAGCGGCTGCCGCGTTGCAGATTGGCTTTCATTGCCGCGGAAAAATAGTAAAAGCGCAGGCTCAGCGTGCCGCTGCCGTCCTGGATGCGGCACAGCAGGCTCTTGCGCCGGCCCATGACCACCTCGGCGCCTTGCACCACACCCTCGATCACCGCGTCCATGCCCGGGCCCAAGGCGCCAATCGGCATAATCCGCGTGCGGTCCTGATAGCGCAGGGGCAGATGAAAGAGAATGTCCTGTACCGATCTGAGACCCAGCTTGGAGAGCTTTTCAGCCAGTGCCGGGCCTATGCCCTTGAGGGCTGTCAGCGAGGTAGTGTCCGGCACGGGCTGCATAGGGTTATTTGCGCACCTTGGGTTGGCCGACCGAGCACAGCCGGATCGAGTCACTGAGCATCTCGATAGCCTTGGGCCGCGGGAAGCTGGCGCGCCAGGCGATGGCGACGGTGCGGTAGGGTGCCGGGGTCTTGAACTGCTTGGTAACCAGCAGTTCGGAGCTGTAATAACGATCATCCGCGGCGGACATCGGCATCACGCTCATGCCAATACCGGAGGCGACCATGTGGCGGATGGTTTCCAGCGAGCTGGATTCGATCGTGGTCTGCCTTGACTGCTCATCGTTCTTGCGCAGGCTCGGGCAGGCCTCCAATACCTGATCGCGAAAGCAGTGACCTTCGCCGAGCAGCAGCAACTTGTTGTCGTCGAGCTCTTCCAGGCTGACATTGTCGCGCGCAGCCCAGGGGTGGTTGGCCGGGATCAGCAGGCTGAAAGGTTCATCGTAGAGCGGTTTGGTCAGCACATCCGGCTCGTTGAAGGGCAGCGCGATAATGATCGCGTCCAGGTCGCCGTTGCGCAGTTTGTCGCGCAGTACGTGGGTGAAGTTCTCTTCGATATACAGCGGCATTTCCGGTGCGACATTGTGCAATTGCGGCACCAGATGCGGAAACATGTACGGGCCGATGGTATAGATGGCCCCGACCTTGAGCGGCGCAGACAGCTGATTTTTACCCGCATTGGCCAGCTCGCGGATGGTCATCGACTCCTCCAGCACCTTCTGCGCCTGAGCAACGATGCGCTCGCCTATCGGGGTAACCCTGACTGCACTTTTGCTGCGTTCGAAAATCATCACGCCCAGCTCGTCCTCAAGCTTCTTGACCCCGACGCTCAGGGTCGGCTGGGACACGTGGCAGCGTTCTGCCGCGTGGCCGAAATGCTGCTCCTGGGCCAGGGTAACGATGTAACGCAGTTCGGTCAGGGTCATGGCGTATACTGCTCTCATATTCAATAACCCTAAGCATAGCGGGTTGATCGATAGAGGAAAACAATGAAACAAGTTCTTATTGCTGGTTGTGGTGATCTGGGAACGGCCCTGGGTTTGCGCTTGGTCCAACGGGGTTGGCAGGTGACCGGCTTGCGGCGTGATCCGTCCGCGTTGCCGGCGGGCATCACGCCGCTGGCGGCGGACCTGTTGAAGGATGACAAGCCGGCTGACTGGCCGCAGCGAGTGGACTATCTGATTTATTGCCCGGCCGCCGGCAATCGTGACGCCGCGCTGTATCAGCAGTTATACGTGGAGGGGTTGCAACGGGTATTGGGCTGGCTGGGCGACGGGCGCAAGCAGCTGGCCTGTCTGCTGCAGGTATCCAGCACCGGCGTGTATGCCCAGAACCAGGGCGAGTGGGTCACCGAAAACAGCCCGGCGCTGGCGGATAGCGAGACGGCCCAGGCCTTGATTCGTGCGGAAGACGTCGCGCTGCGCAGCGGTGTGCCAGCCAGTGTGGTGCGTCTGGCCGGTATTTATGGTCCGGGCCGCACGCGGCTGATCGAACAGGTTCGCAGCGGCTTGTGTGTGCCGCAGGAGCCGGTGCAATACAGCAACCGCATCCACCGTGATGATGCGGCGGCGCTGCTTGAGCATCTGCTGTTGCAGGTCGAGCAGGATGAGCTGCTGGCACCCTGTTATCTGGGCGTCGACGACGAGCCAGCGAGCATGTACGAGGTGGCCAGCTGGTTGGCAGCCCAGCTGGGCGTCAGTCTGTTGTCCGAGGGTGCGACCAGTGGCCGGGTCGGCAGCAAGCGCTGCAGCAATGCGCTGGCGCGTGAATCCGGCTGGCAGCCGCAGTACCCGAGTTTTCGCCAGGGCTATGCGGCGATGCTGGCAGCCGATTAACGGCTGACGCCGTTGTCGTTCAGCGCAACGCCAGGCAGATGGACCGAACCGCGCTTTGCGTTGTCCCAACAGGACCGGGAAGCTGGCCTTCAGGCCGGCTTTCATCTGGCAACCTGAACAGAGGACACCTTATGAACAAGACTGCATCAGCCCATTGGCAAGGCGACCTTAAAAAAGGCAAGGGCACTATCTCGACCCAGAGCGGCGCGCTGAAAGACAACCCCTACGGATTCAATACGCGTTTTGAAGATGCCCCTGGCACCAATCCGGAAGAACTGATCGGCGCGGCGCATGCGGGCTGTTTCTCGATGGCCTTTTCCATGTTGCTGGGAGAAGAGGACTTCACTCCGGACAGCATCGACACCCAGGCCACGGTGACACTGGAAAAACAGAGTGATGGTTTTGCCGTAACTGCGGTGCATTTGCAGATGCGGGCGCGCATTCCGGGTATCGACCAGGCCACGTTCGAAGAGATCGCCGGCAAGGCCAAGAGCGGCTGCCCGATTTCCAAGCTGCTGAATGCAGAGATCACGCTGGACGCTACGCTGGAAGGCTGAAGCGTAGCGGGGGCTTCAGGTAAGGGGACCCGCCTAGGGGGGCCCCCCTAGGCGGGTCCCCCTATCGATCAGCGGGTTAACCGACGACCATTACCGCGTCCATCTCTACTGGCACGCCCTTGGGCAGTGCGGCGACGCCGATGGCCGCGCGCGCAGGATAGGGCTGCAGGAAATAGCGGGTCATGACTTCGTTGACCAGGGCAAAATGCCCCAGATCAGTCAGGAAAATATTCAGTTTGACGATGTCCTGCAGTGTGCCGCCGGCCGCTTCGGCAACGGCGTTGAGATTGTCGAATACCTGGCAGATCTGTTTTTCCATGCCTTCGACGACTTCCATGCTGGTCGGGTCGAGGGGGATCTGCCCGGACAGATAGACGGTATTACCCACTTTGATGGCTTGGGAATAGGGTCCGATAGCGGCCGGGGCCTGGTCGCTGGTGATCACTTGCTTGTTCATTGAAACTCCAGATGTAGTCAGTTTTTCAGGCGGGTAATGCGCATCACGCCGCTTAGCGCGCGGATACGCTTGATCAGTTGGGACAGGTGCAGACGGTCGCGAACCCGAACCACCAGCTGCAGGACGCTGACACGCCCATCGCGCTCATCGACGCTGATCTTGTCGATACTTGCATCGGCCATGGTGATGCTGGCGGCCAGCTGGGCAATGATGCCACGCGCGTTTTCCAGCTCTACCTGCAGCTCGACGGTAAATTCGCCGCTCACGTCCTTGTCCCAGGTCAGATGCAGGGTCTTTTCACTGCTGTGCCGGTTATCGGCCAGTTTTTTGCAGTTTTCCTGGTGGATGACCATGCCTTTGCCCGAGGTCAGGTAGCCAATGATCGGGTCGCCCGGGATCGGGTTACAGCAACGGGCAAAGCTGACTACCAGGCCCTCGGTCCCGCGAATCGCCAGCGGTATTTCGGGGCTGCTGGCTGCCGCTGCGCGGATTGATTTCGCCGTTCCGGGATTCGCTTCAACCGGGCTCGCGCTGGCCAGCAGTCGCCGCGCGACGACGTAGGCCATGTGATTGCCCAGGCCGATATCCGCGAGCAGATCTTCGATCAGCTCCATGTTGCAGTCTTTCAGCACTTGCTGAATGTTGGCTGCCGGCACCTCTGCCAGGCTGGTATCAAAGCTGGCCAGGACCTTGTCGAGCAGGCGCTCACCCAGGGCGATGGATTCCGAGTGGCGCTGGTGCTTGAGGAAGTGGCGAATATTGCTGCGCGCCTTGCCGGTAATTACAAAGCTCAGCCAGGCCGGGTTGGGGCGCGCCCCGGGCGCGCTAATGACTTCCACCGTCTGACCGCTCTGCAGTGGTTCTGACAGCGGTGCCAGGCGGCGGTTGACACGGCAGGCAATGCAGCTGTTGCCGACATCGGTATGCACGGCATAGGCAAAATCGACCGGCGTCGAGCCCTTGGGCAGCTCCATGATGCGGCCCTTGGGGGTAAAAATGTAGACCTCGTCAGGAAACAGATCGATCTTCACGTTCTCGATAAATTCCAGCGAGTTGCCGGCATTCTGTTGCAGCTCGATCACGCCCTTGAGCCATTGGCGGGTGCGCGCATGGTGGCCGTTGATCACATCGTCTTTGGACTTGTACACCCAGTGCGCGGCGATGCCGTTGTTGGCCATGTCTTCCATCTCCTCGGTACGGATCTGGATCTCGATGGGCACGCCGTGCAGGCCAAACAGGGTGGTATGCAGGGACTGGTAGCCGTTGGCCTTGGGGATCGCTATGTAATCCTTGAAGCGACCGGGGAACGGCTTGTAAAGGCTGTGGACGGCGCCCAATACGCGATAGCAGGTGTCGGGCTTGTCGACAATAATCCGGAAGGCGTAGACATCCATGATCTCGTTGAAGGCTTTACGCTTGCCGCGCATTTTCTGGTAAATACCGAACAAATGCTTCTCGCGGCCCATCACCTTGCCCGGCATGCCTTCGCGCTCAAGGCAGCTCTGCAACGTCTCGAGGATCTTGTTCAGCAGTTCCTTGCGATTACCACGGGCACGGCGTACGGCGCGGTCGATCATGTTCGAGCGCATCGGATACATGGCCTTGAAGCCCAGATCCTCGAACTCGGTGCTCAGGTTGTGCATGCCCAGGCGGTTGGCAATCGGCGCGTAGATCTCCAGGGTTTCCTTGGCAATGCGCCGGCGTTTCTCCGGGGCCAGTGCGCCCAGGGTGCGCATGTTGTGCAGACGGTCGGCGAGCTTGATGAGGATAACGCGGATATCGCGCACCATCGCCAGCATCATCTTGCGGAAATTCTCCGCCTGCGCCTCGGCCTGGCTCTCGAACTTGATCTGGGTGAGCTTGCTGACGCCGTCGAC
>JAWOGT010000333.1:0-10085 GCA_046496585.1 Halopseudomonas sp. | reverse complement strand
TGTGCGCATCATCGCCGCGACCAACCGGCAGTTGCGCCGGGATGTGGAGGAGCGGCGATGATGCGCACATCCACAGTCCGAGTACGCGCATCCCCCACGCGCTCGAATTGCTGTTCCTGCAGCACGCGCAGGAGCTTGCCCTGCAAATCAAGTGGTAACTCGCCCACTTCATCGAGAAAGATGGTGCCGCCGTCGGCCAGCTCGAAGCGGCCGGGGCGATCAACCGTCGCGCCGGTAAAAGCCCCGCGGATATGGCCAAAAAATTCACTTTCGAACAGATCCCGCGGAATGGCCGCACAGTTCACCCGGATCAGCGGACGCTGACTGCGCGGACTACTCTGGTGAATAGCCCTGGCAATCAACTCCTTACCCGTGCCAGATTCCCCGGTGATCAGCACTGGCGCGTCGGTAGGAGCGACCAGACGAATCTGGCGAATACAGTGCTTGATCGGCTCACTGCGACCGACAATATGCTGGTAGTTATGTTCGGCGCGTATCTCTTCCTGCAGGTAGGCGTTCTCCATCTCCAGTCGCTCCTTGAGCGACTGGACTTCGGCCAACGCCAACCGCAGACGTTTCTCGGCATCACGGCGCTCGCTGACATCGCGAAATACCACCACCGCACCCACCAGTCTGCCGTCGTCCCGAATCGGCGTACTGGTGTATTCCACCGGAAAATGGCTACCATCCTTGCGCCAGAACACTTCATTGTCTACCACATGGACAATGCCGTCATTGAACGCCGCGTAGATCGGGCAACGGTGGCTTGGGTAATGACTGCCATCCTGATGAGTATGGTGAAATGCTGAATGCGCATCCTTGCCTATCAGTTCACGTTCCGCCCAACCGAGCATCTTTAGCGCGGCTGGATTGACGAAGGTGGTATCGCCCTCGGCGTTGACTCCGTAGATACCCTCCCCAGCTGCGCTGAGAATCAACTGGTTGTCCCGCTCGATTTGTTGGAAAGCGCCCTCGATGCGCTTCCACTCCAGCAAACCACCGCGCTGCAACCAGTTGCGCTCTGCCTGCTCACGCTGGCAGAGGATTTCACTGGCATCGAACATCACCAGCAGCAAGCACGAACGGCCTTGATCCACAAAGTGCGAGGCAAACATCTCCACCGGCAATAATTGATCGACACCGACTACCAGTGACAGGTCGCCGCTGTAGTAACGCCCTTTGTCCATGCAGGCCTGGGTCAGGCTGATCATGCCCGGCAGATCGTGGCCAAAGAGCGCCGAGCAGGGCCTGGCCAACACACTCTCGCGCGATGCGCTCAACAGCCCTTGCAAGGCCTGATTGCAATCAAGTACCCGATCGTCCTGCGGATCACAGCACATCATCGCAGCGTAGGAGGAGGTAACGGCAACAGGCCAGGCAGCGGCGGAACCGGGGGTGGTACTGATGGGGGCAGTCATATCGGCATCCAGCGCAATCAAGGTGCTATTGCAATGCAAGGGCTGGGCCTTTTTATGCGTTTGCATAAAACAACACTATGCAAACGCATAAAACATGCATTTGCATACCGGCATGACGCTCTTGGATCTTCTATAACTCGCTGCTTTTATTGAACTATTTGTAAAAAAGCCATCTGGCACGAAGCTTGAAAGGGGTTATTCAACTACTCCAGCAACGCACCGCTTTCGCCGGAAGAATCCTACTGCAAATCACCAGCCCGGCGCAGTTGCGAGCGGGGTGCACCAATCCTTCACATCAGGAGCTAGCGATGACACTCAAGAGTCTGGGTAACCCCTACGACAGCGGAACCGGCCTGAATCACGAGGCGCAGTGTGAATGTTCTCGCTGCCAGCAAATCAAGGTGCCGGCCGGTTTGACCGCCCAGCGGGCTGCTGTTGCCGCTTCGACACCCGCCATGGCCAGCCCGCAGTCTTCCGAACAGATGATGGAGCGGGCGATCGAGAACGCCGTGGTCCGCGCGATGTTCAACCAGAGCGACATGAGCCGCCGGCGTTTTATGCAACTGCTCGGCGGCGGCACCGTAGCGGCAGCACTGGCGAGCGTATTCCCAATGGCACAGGCCAAGGCCGCCTTGATGGACGGTCTGGGGCCGCTGGAGAAAACCAAACTCAGCGTCGGCTTTGTGCCAATTACCTGCGCCACGCCGATCATCATGGCGCAGCCGCTAGGGTTCTATTCCAAATACGGTCTGAACGTCGATGTCATCAAGACCGCCGGCTGGGCCGTGGCCAGGGATAAGTCGCTGGCCGGTGAGTACGACGCTGCGCATATGCTGACGCCGATGCCGCTGGCCATGTCCATGGGTGCAGGCTCGACGGCAGAACCCTTCGTCATGCCGGCGGTGGAAAACATCAACGGCCAGGCCATCGTGCTGCACGTCAAACACAAGGACAAGCGCGATCCCAAGCTGTGGAAAGGCTTCCGCTTTGGCGTACCTTTCGAGTATTCCATGCACAATCTGTTGCTGCGCTACTACGTAGCCGAGCACGGGTTGGACCCGGATCAGGATATCCAGATCCGCGTGGTACCACCGCCGGAGATGGTCGCAAACCTGAGTGCCGGCAACTTGGATGGTTACCTGTCTCCCGACCCATTCAACCAACGCGCCGTGTGGGAAAAGGTTGGCTTTATCCACCTGCTCACCAAGGATATCTGGGAAGGCCACCCGTGCTGCGCCTTTGCCTGCAGCCAACGTTTCGCCACCGAGAACCCGAACACCTACGGCGCCCTGTTCCGCGCCATCGTCGACGCCACGCAATATTCCCACCAAGCGGAAAACCGCAAGGAGATTGCCGCCGCCATAGCACCACGCAACTACCTGAACCAGCCGGTAGGCGTGATCGAACAGGTGTTGACCGGACGCTTCGCCGACGGGCTGGGCAACATAATAGATGAACCCAGCCGCATCGACTTCGACCCCTTCCCCTGGCATTCGATGGCGGTGTGGATTCTTACTCAGCTCAAACGCTGGGGCTATATCGAAGGCAACGTGAACTACAAACAGATAGCCGAACAGGTCTATCTGGCTACCGACGCTGGCAAGGTCATGCAGGAACTGGGCTACGCGGCTCCGGATATCACCTACCAGAACTACACCATCATGGGTAAGGAGTTCGACTACAACAAACCCGACGAATACGTCGACAGCTTTGCCATCAGGAAGCGCTCATGAACGGCTATATGCAAAGTCTGCGTCCGGCGCTGCTGACCCTGGTCATCTTGCTGGTACTGGGTGGCATTTGGGAGGCGGCCATCACTACCGCTCAGAGCAGCACAGAGCTGACCGAGTACCAGATGATGATGGGCGGCGGCCAACCCAGCGCTGGCGTACCGCCACCGTCGCAGGTACTGGTGCACGCCTGGAACGAGTTGAGCAACCCTTTTTACGATAATGGCCCGAATGACAAGGGCATCGGCATTCAGCTGGGTTACTCGATCGGCCGAGTGCTGCTGGGTTTCTCCATGGCTGCCGCCATCGCCATTCCGCTGGGCTTCGTTATCGGTATGTCGCCGTTGATGTACAAGGCACTGAACCCGTTTATTCAGATACTGCGGCCGGTCTCACCGCTGGCGTGGATGCCCCTGGCGCTGTTCATTATCAAGGATTCGGAAGCCTCGGCCATTTTCGTGATCTTCATCTGCTCAATCTGGCCGATGCTGCTCAACACCGCCTTTGGCGTAATGAATGTGCGCCGCGACTGGATCAACGTGGCCCGCACCCATGAGCTCAATCAACTGCGCACCGCTTTCCAGGTGATTCTGCCCGCCGCCGCGCCGACCATCCTCACGGGTATGCGCATATCCATCGGCATCGCCTGGCTGGTCATCGTCGCCGCCGAAATGCTCGTCGGCGGCACCGGTATCGGCTACTACATCTGGAACGAATGGAACAACCTGGATCTGACCAGTGTGGTGTTCTCCATTCTGATGATCGGCCTGATCGGCATGCTGCTCGACGCCGTACTCTCACTCGCCGCGCGCCTTGTCGCCTGGCAGGAATAGGAAGGCCCATGACTAACCTCACCAGTACTCCCGCACAGCGCAAATTCCTGCAGGTAAACGGCCTGAAAAAGACCTTTCCTGCCCCTGGCCGTGACAATGTCGACGTCTTTGACGAGGTGAACTTCAGCCTGACCAAGGGCGAGTTCGTCTGCATTATCGGTCACTCCGGCTGCGGCAAGTCGACCATTCTCAACGCATTGGCCGGGCTGGATACACCCTCCGGAGGCACCATCATTCTCAACGGCAAGGAAGTTACCGGTCCGAGCCTGGAGAGCGGCGTGGTGTTCCAGAACTACAGCCTGATGCCCTGGCTGTCGGCATTGAAAAACGTGAACTTCGGCGTCCGCGCCCGCTGGCCGCAGTGGAGCAAGGCGCAGGTCGAAGAGCACAGTCGCAAATATCTGTCGCTGGTCGGCCTGGATCAGGCACTGCACCGCAAGCCGGCGGAGCTGTCTGGCGGCATGCGCCAGCGTGTCAGCATCGCCCGCGCCTTTGCCACCCAGCCTTCGTTGTTGCTGCTTGATGAACCCTTCGGCGCGCTGGACGCACTGACCCGCGGAGTGATCCAGGATGAACTGGTCAAGGTCTGGAGCGAAACCCGACAGACCGTATTCATGATCACCCATGATGTCGATGAGGCCATTCTGCTCGCCGACCGCATCTTCCTGATGAGCAACGGTCCCAATGCACGCATCGCCGAGATGGTCCAGGTGGACATTCCTCGACCCCGCCTGCGCACCACCATTTTCCAGGATGAAAGGTATTACCAGACCCGCAATTACCTGGTGGACTTCCTGATCAACCGATCCGGTGGTGAGCATGCCAGTGCGGACGATAGCGTCCCCACCCGCGTGCCTGCCGCCCGAGCCACACCCATCACCCCCGAACACGCCTGAAGGAGTACGACCATGAATCCGACTACCGCCACTATTATCGCCGCCAAGAACAACCTGGGCTTGTCCTGGGAAGACATTGGCGCCGCGCTGGAGATGTCTCCGGTGTGGACCACCTCCGCCTGCCTGGGCATGAACAGCATGCCCGCCGACAAGGCCCAGCGTCTGTGCGAGCTGCTCAAGCTCGATAACGACGTGCTGCTCGCGCTGCAGAAGTGCCCGATGAAGACCTGGGACAAGGCCGTGCCCACCGACCCGCTGATTTACCGTTTCTACGAAATGATTGGCGTCTATGGTGAAACGATCAAGAGCCTGATCCACGAAAAGTTCGGTGACGGCATCATGAGCGCCATCGACTTCTCCATGGATATCGACAAGCGCGAGGACCCCAAGGGCGATCGCGTGGTGATTACCTTGAACGGCAAGTTCCTGCCCTACCGCACCTGGTGATCAGTGCCCGTGCTGGGACCCCCTGCAGAGAAACCAAGCATGGACAGCAAACCACCGTTACCGCCCTTCGACGAGGTCAAGGCGCTGATCAAAGTACAGATGGCCGAGGACGCCTGGAACAGCCGTGATCCGGCACGTGTGGCACTGGCCTACACGGAGGACTCGGCCTGGCGCAATCGCGCGGAGTTTCTTGATGGTCGCCTCGAGATTGAGGCCTTTCTGACGCGCAAATGGCAGAAGGAGGGGGAATATTGCCTGCGCAAGGAGCTGTGGGCCTTTACCGGCAACCGCATATCCGTGCGCTTCGAATACGAATGGCATGACGCCGAAGGTCAGTGGTTTCGCTCACACGGTAACGAGCAGTGGGAATTTGCTGACAATGGACTGATGCAGCGCCGCGAAGCGAGCATCAATGACCTGCCGATCAAGGCCGCCGAGCGGCGCGTATTTCCGCGCAAGCCCGGCGCCATGGCAGGCTAGGCGTCGCGACGCACGGTGGCCAGATACAGCGCCTCGACCTTGTCCCTGGCCCAGGGCGTCTTGCGCAGGAATTTCAGACTGGAACTGATGCTCGGGTCGCTGGTGAAGCACTTGATGCTGATCCGCCGGCCCAGTTCCTCCCAGCCATAGCGTTCGACCAGCGTGCTCACGACGACCTTGAGGGTCACCCCATGCAAAGGATCGGCGTGTTGCTGCTCAGCCACGCGGGGTGCCTTGCGCCGCCTCGGCGGATTCATCTTTCTTCACCCGAATGCGGCTACCGGCCACTTCCAGGTTGTTCAAGGCCTTGATGGCCGCCTTGGCGTCATCATGCTTGGGCATTTCCACAAAGCCAAAGCCCTTGGAGCCCCCAGTGACCTTATCCAGCACCAGGGTGCATTCGGTGACCAGCCCATGGCCCTCGAACAGGTTGCGCAGGTCGGTTTCAGTGGTGGTACGGGCAAGATTGCGAATCAGCAGTTTCATGGGAAGTCCGTGGTAGAATGCGATCCGCACATTATACGCCTATCCAGCCCGGGCTTCACGGGCAAGCGCCGTTGATGCGCCAACTCAGCGCTCGGCGCCCCAGCACTCGAGGCCTGCATGTCAGCATCCGCCGCATCTTTTATCAGTATCGGCCTGATCAACCCCAAGAGTCCGAGCAATGTCGGCGCGGTGATGCGCGCCGCCGGCTGCTATCAGGTGAATGAAGTGCGCTATACCGGTAGCCGCTATGATCGCGCTGCACGCTTTCACACCGACACCAGGAACGCCAGCCTGAGCATCCCACTCAAGGGCCTAACCGACCTGCTCGGCGATCTGCCTGGCGACACCAAAGTGGTCTGTGTGGAACTGGTCGAAGGCGCTACTGCCCTGCCGGCCTTTGTGCACCCTGAACAGGCACTCTACGTGTTCGGCCCGGAGGATGGCAGCCTGGACCAGGCGCTGATAGACCGCGCCGATGCGGTGGTCTATGTACCCACCATCGGCTGCATGAACCTGGCTGCCAGCGTGAATGTCTTGCTCTATGACCGGCTGGCCAAATCGGCCCGCGCCCAGGGTAGCGATGCGCTGATACGCAGCAGCCGTGACACCAACAACAGCGTGCGGGTCAAACAGCCAGCACCCGAGTAACTCCCCCCTCAGCCATCAGGAAGAACACACCGTGCCACCTGCTTGCGAATACCATGACGTTGTCATTCTGGGCGCCGGCGCCTCCGGTTTGCTGTGCGGCTTCACCGCGGCGCAACGCGGGCGCAGCGTGCTGATCCTGGAGCGCGCCAACAAGGTCGGCAAGAAAATTCTCATGTCCGGTGGCGGGCGCTGCAATTTCACCAATCAGGTGGTCGAGGCGGACAACTTCCTCTCCGACAACGCGCATTTCTGCAAGTCTGCGCTCAAGGGCTATACCCAGTGGGACTTTATCGCCCTGGTGGAAAAGCACGGCATCGCCTACGAAGAGCGCAAGCACAGCCAGCTGTTCTGTCAGCACTCGGCCAAGGAGATCGTCGCCATGCTGCTGGACGAATGCGCCGAGGCCGGTGCGCAGGTGCGCAGCCATTGCGAGCTGGACAGCATCAGCGCAATTGACCACGGCAACCACCGCTACCAATTGGAGCTACACCACGACGGCCGCCCCCAGCGCCTGCAGTGCCAGTCACTGGTCATCGCCACTGGCGCGCTGTCGGTGCCAACCTTGGGCGGTAGCGGCGTGGGTTACGAGATCGCCCGGCAATTCGGCCTGGCCGTCACCGAGCGGCGCGCCGGCCTGGTGCCCTTTATGTTCAGCGATAACAGCAAAGGCTTGTGTGAACGCCTGAGCGGCACGGCACTGGAGGTCAGCGTCAGTTGCAATGGCAGCACCTTTACCGAGGCCATGCTGTTTACTCACCGTGGCCTCAGCGGACCGGCGATGCTACAGATATCCAATTACTGGCACCCTGGCGACGCGATCAGCATCGACCTGTTGCCTGAGCAAGACGCCGCGCAATGGTTGCTGCAACACAAGCAGGAGCAGGGTCGTGGCCGGCTGCGAACGTTGTTGTCCCACTCATTGCCCAAAGCGCTGGTGGCCGAGCTCCAGGCACTCTGGTGGCCGGGCAAGGAAGACGCGCCCTTGGCGGAGTTCAGTGATCGGGATTTGCAGCGTATCGGCCAACAGCTCAACGGCTGGCAGCTCAAGCCGTCGGCCACGGAAGGCTATCGCACCGCCGAGGTCACCCTGGGCGGTGTCGATACCGCCGGGATCAGCTCGAAAACCATGGAAGCCAGGCAGCAGCCGGGACTGTATTTTATTGGCGAGGTGCTCGACGTGACAGGCCATCTGGGTGGGTTCAACTTTCAATGGGCCTGGTCTTCGGGTTTCAGCGCCGGCCAGGTCGCCTGACGAGCCTATAAACCAACTGGTGTAACTGCCCACCCCATTACCGGCTCACGGGGCTAAATTTTCAGCCCCGCTTAGTGTTACTAGCGCATCATGATTGACCCATCAGGTCGTTGCGTGACGCTTCCGCGCCCACAGACCCGCCATCGCTGCCAACAGCAATCCGAGCAGCACCCGATCGCAAGGACCGCTCGGTTGGTTCAGCCGCCTTATCTGGCTTTACCGGAGTTACCTGGAAAGTCGGTCGGTTCTTCGACCAACCCATTCAGGCCTGTAACCCGCAGTGTGAAGGTACAATTGGTCACGCTGCCATCACCGCCACAGGTCGGCCAGGATGACGTATTGGCCACGCTGATGGTGGTGTTGATGTTGACGTTTGCCAGGTCTTCAATCGCCCCCTGGAGATAACCGGGTTGCCTGACAAGCGTACTAGTTGTCGAATCAGGCGGGCCACTGATAGCGAGCATCTCATCCAACGTTAATGTAGCTGGGGCAACGATAGTTCCGGTATCGAGCGGAATTGTCATACCTGCGTAGGCCGGTGCCACCTCATAGATCCCATCCTCGCCTTCCACCGTGGGATCCGGGTCGGGATTCCAGGTTGCAAATAGTGCATTGCTACTGGAGGTATCGATTACGGTTACGGGTGTGCTGGCCCACTCGCCGAAAGGTGCAACTTCCACTGCTGCGCCATCGATCAGGACCTTGAAACCTGCATCCGTGTTGTTGTAGTTCGCGACATAGAGTGCGGAAGCAGTGCTGGGCCCGAGAGTGATTGCATCGGCAATCAGGTCTCCAGGGTCGCCTTCGTCTAGGGTATCGACCAGCGGCTTCACATTGCTTGCATCAATTGCGATCATGTTGCCACCAGCATCAATTGCAGTGGCAAATGAACTACCGTTGGGATCATAGACCGTGGCGCTGGTGCCTGGAACGACGGTTTCATCAACAGCAATCGCATCAACAGGCACATCCTGGAAGATCTTTTCATAGGTCTTCCAGTCCTCCACAGCGGTAGTGGGGTCGTCGTAAGCCAGGAGTATTGAATCATTCGCCGGGTTGCCGTCGTGATCGATAAACCACCCCGTCGGCACGTTCGCCAATGCCAGCCAGCCGCTGTCGATCCCGGCCAGATCAGCATACGGAGTGGGTATCTCTCCATTGGTTTCCAATCTGTCCTGATCAAGGACTGTCGCGGGACTTTCAATGAACTCGGCGATGCTTGTGCTGAAGAAGGGCAAACCTTCAACCCTGCTGCCGCCGAAAAGACCACCCGGATACTTCCCGACAGGTCCTATGGAAAGCTTGCCGGTCCCCGCGTTCGAGAATCCGAAAGCCAAGCCGTCGTCGGCCGACGAGGCTCTAAACGCATTACCAACACCAAAACCGGTTTCAAAGCGGAAGGCTTTCAAACCACCCGCTGCGGAGTTCGTGATGTCAGTCAGATTCGAAAACTTGCCGATTACCCGGTAGAGCTTGGCGGCGTCATCAACAACATTGAATACCAGGTCAATGGGTCCGTTGGTTTCCGTTGTTTTCAGCTTGAAGCGCTTGCCGGAATCACCGGGGGCCTGGCAGTTAACGTCAAGATCCGGCTGCGCCATGATGCAACCGGCAAAATTGTAGGGCACACCATCTACTCTTCCGGAAAAGGCCTCATTGTATACCGCGAGGCCCAGCCCAATGACACCACTGTCATTAACCGGATCAAGCCAGCCAAAGGTGTTGAATAGCGACTTGCTCAAACCTTTTTTGCCAGCGCCATTGACCCGATCAAACAAGCCAGAGGTTCTGGTCCCTATATCGGTATAAACCAGCGTTTTACCCTCAACCGGCGGAACCGATAGGTTAATGGTATTGACATCTTCCACTGTTGCCGCAAGGGTTGCTTGCGATAC
>JAWOGT010000193.1:0-8252 GCA_046496585.1 Halopseudomonas sp. | reverse complement strand
CTTTTTTGCTATTGGCCTGGCCTTTGTCGACAAGTTCGGGGCCGTGTTGCTGAGCATGCCGGTCCCGGTGATGGGCGGGATTCTGTGCCTGCTGTTCGGTTCAATTGCGGTGGTCGGCATGAACACGCTGATTCGCCACCAGGTCGACCTGTCGCAGGCGCGCAACCTGTGCATTGTCTCGGTGACGCTGGTATTTGGCATCGGCGGTCTGATCATCGGCAACGACAGTTTCAGCCTGCAGGGCATCAGCCTGTGCGGCGTCGTGGCGATCATTCTCAATCTGGTATTGCCCCAGGGCACGCCCGCCGCGGCCAACGCGGATAATCTCGACCACTAGGCCCAGCCTCAGCGCCGCCAGCACTTGAGCTCCGCTGGCGTGCGCTGGCCCACCTGGTCAAGACTGTAGTGGGCGCAGGCGTCCCCGGCCAGAATACCTCCCGGCACCGCCCGGGCGGTTAGCAGGTATGTATCCGCAGCCAGCGCCGAGCTGATAACGAACACCGCTTGTCCCGCGGCGGGGCTCTGACCCACCAGCGCCGCGGCGCCTGCTGTGTAACTACCGTGGCGGGTAAAATGCCGCTCCAGCAGTTGGGCGTTTTCCAGCAATACGCTGGCCACTTCGGCGCGGCGCGTCTGCCTGACCTGTTCCTGATAGGACGGATAAGCAATCGCCGCCAGAATCCCCACCAGCGCCACTACCAGCATCAGCTCTATCAAAGTAAAACCTGCTTGCCTGGGCTTGTTCATCAGCCGTTGCTCTCCTGAGCTTGTCTGCCGGCCCTCACATCAACTGCCGCCAGAGAATGCGATTGAACCGACAGTTGCCCGCGCCGATCACGCGCTCCACCGCGGTGGTCGTGGCTACCAGGTTGTATTCCTGTCCGCAGTAAATAAACCGACACGCGGAATCGCCCGGCAGGCAGAGGCAAGCATCCACCTGCGGATCGCATGGGCAGAAGGTTGTCGCTGGGTCACAGACACCAGGAGCGGCGGGATCGAGCGGGCCTGCTGGTGCCGCGGCACCGGCGGGCTGCATCTGCATCTGCGGCTGTTCCAGCACCACCAGATCGCCGGGCAAGCCGCCATCAATACTCACGCCGGCCACCAGCGTATCGGCACTATCCACGATGCCGTCATCATTGCTGTCCAGCGTGGCCACCTGCAGCATGCCACCAGAAAACAGCTCCATCGACATCAGCCAGCCAGAGCCCGTAGGGGTGCAGGGGTCACCATCGTCCTGCAGCAGCGCGGTGTTGAACAGAATACGCCCGCCGCGCACCAGCAGGTTACGCGTCACCCGCTCACCCTGGGCGTTGCTGCCTAGCATCAGCGGCAGATACCAGCCATCGCTGCGCGGGCCGTTCCAGTTCACGCGATTCTGGCTCAGGGTTCTGACCCGGCGATTACCGGCGCTCGACTCACTGATAATGCGCTGCGGCTGCAATGTCGCCGCGCTCAGATTGCCGCTGCCTCCAGGCCGATCCCACACGGCATAGACCGCCTGTAGCCGAGTATCCTGTCGGTCGGCCGCCTCCATCAATTTACCGGTCCCGAACACAATCATCCGCCCGCCCTGCGGATGCTCGACGACCACCGGTTGCACCGTAATCGGCTGCGTCGCATTCTCGGTCAACCCCGCAGTAAACAGCGGCGCGCCGTCCAGCGCCACGCGCCAGTCCGCGGCGGCGCCCTCAAGGTCAAACTTCCATAGCCGCCCCTGCAGATCGCCCGCATAAGCAGCAATTGCCTCGCCCAGACTATTGTTGACCACCTGCACAGAGGACAAGCCGTTGCCAGACGCCGAGTCTGCGCCAGGGGCGACGATGCTCCTGATCAACATCCCGTCACTGAGGCGGATCACGTACAGAACCGGCTGGCCGGACGCCCCACCGTAGCCGTTGCCGACAATGGCGACCGACTCACCGTTCAGTTGCGCCATAACCGGTTTGCCGTAACTGAAGCCCAGCTCTTCAAATCCGCTACTGGCCGGTGTTATTTCCCACAGTCCGCCCAGCGCAGCGTTACCCGCCGAGGCGTCAAACAAACGCAGCGCAAACAAGCCTCGCCCGCCAGCGCCCATACCGGCCACCGCCAATGTTGACCAGACCCCATTCAACGCCGCATCGGCTAGCACAATAGCGCCATCCACCCCGGACACATGGGCCCCGTGCAGATCCTCCAGCCTGGCCCTGGCGCCCAAGGCTGGGTGGGCACTGGCGGGTAGAAAAGCCAGCTGATGCTCACCCGTGTCGGCGGCCAGCACATGCAGAAAACCGTCATTGGCACCGGCCAGCACTAGCGCGCGCATCTGCCTGCGCTTGACGATAAGATAATCGGCGTAACCGGCATGCCGCCTGGATGCCAGTGCGCCGCCTGGCTGCGCCAGGACCAATGAGGAATTCAGCACATCGCCCAGCAGCCGCGTGCGGGTCCGATAGCCCATCACTTCCGCACCCCGACTCCAATCCAGCAACGCCTGACCGGACTGTTCACCGGCAGCCACATCGAGCAGCTCTCGCTGGCCGCTGACGAGATGCGTGAAGGTATCGGCGTCCAGGTTGACCACCGCGCCCGGCTGATTGCCGTGGGGCAGGCGCCAGGTCTGATAACGCGCCGCAGAATTGGCCATGACCGTCTGATCGCTGCTCCACTCCAGGCGGCCGGCCCGGCCCTGGGCATCGAGACTCAGCGCCTCCAGCGCGCCGCTCCAGTCGCGCGAATCATAACGGGAGCGGTACAACCGCGAGCCGACCAGCAGCTCTGGCCCGCTGGCAACGCTGCCCAGGCCAAAGCCTGACGTGGCCTTGATGTCCTGCACCGCGCTGTTGAGTGCCGCCTGTAGCTGCTCGCGATCAGCTGCGCTGTAATAACGCCCGCCACCCGCCTCGGCCACCCCCTGCAACCGCGCGTCGTCCAGCGCAAAACCCAGGGTGTAGGTGCGCATGTTCTGCCGCGGATAAGTGGGGTCGTCCCAGCTAGTTCCTGCCGCATCGTGATCGACGCCGGGTCGATCGGTATTACGCAGATCAATGTCATAGGCGAAGCGGGCAATATCATTCAGATAGAAACGGCTCCCCTCGGTCCTCAGAGGCCCGCCGCTAGTGTCGCCGCGCTCATCGCCATCCCAGTTCGGCAAATTGACTGAGCCGGGGAGCGCGGGATTGTCGATATCCGGCTCCACTGCGGCATTATCGGGAAACTCGGAGTCGTAGGTCGGCAGACCGTCGGTCAGGATCAGCCCGACATTTTTCTGGCAGCGATATTGAATCGGACTGGTGAACTGCTCGCGGCTCGCCTCGCTGGCAGACTGGGGGAAGAACGCACGCATCCCGCGCATATAGCGGGTCACTTCATAGTAGGTTTCTGCCACGGGCGTATAGGTGTATGCCGCCGCATCGGTACTCGGGTCAAGCGCATCCAGCTGGCTGTTCAATGCATTGAATCGGACGATACCGGCACTAGTCCCAGCGCCAATATTCCCCACCTCGACCAGCAGCTGGCCTCCCGGCGCATTGCGGCTGGCGCCATACCCCTCGGTCGCGCGGAAGCCAGACAGGCCGAAACGCACCTCCCGATGACGGCTGATCACCTCCTTGGCCACCTCACGGGCAATCTGCAGGCGGGTTTCCCCGTCGATATGATTGATGGCCATGCTGGAGGAATTGTCAAACAGCATGAGCACATTGGGCGGTGCCGCAGAAGCAGCCAGAATGGGCCCACTGAGCGGATTGAAGCTCGCCTGCGCCGGCAGTGCCAGCGCACATCCCAGCGCTACGCCGCACAGCCACGCCCTGGCAACGCCAACACCACAGGACCGGTCAAGCGGCGTAATGCACATACACAGCCTCCAACACCGTTCGGGTTGAGCCGCGGTAACTCACCACCAGGATGCGGTAGAGATTGCCCGGCCCCTCATATGGCGGATTGGCCATCAGGGTTTGGGCCGGCGCCAGCGCCTCACCCAATCCGGTGATGCGATACCAGACCTGCATATGGTTGGTATCGGCCGAGGTCGGCAGCTGCACCCAACCGACGCCCGGCGAACCCGATGAGTCGATATCGAACACCCTCGGCCCAATGGCACAGCCCGCTGCGTGACAGGGAGTGGGCATTGGCCGGTTATCCCGCGCGGCCTGCGCCAATTGCTGGTGGATCAGTTGCAGCGCCGCCTCCGCCGCCTGCAGACTGTCATTCTTGAGCTTCATGTTGGCGGCCATGCGCTCCTGATGGGTCGCGGAGGTAATACCTGCCACGCCGACCAGGGTCAGCAGCAACAAGAAGACCAGGCTGACCATCAGCGCCGATCCTGCTTGCTCCCTGTGGGCTGTCCTTGTGCACATACTCAGCTCCCGTTCTTGGTATTCCATCGCGGTTATTCAATCCTGTTGCGCAGCGCCACGACCTGCTTGAAGTGTTGCGCCAGCACCCTGCCCTGCGCTTGATTTGCTGGCCTGTCGCTCAGTTGCAGCTCGAGCTTGACACTCCGCAGTCGCTCGGTCTGGTTGGCGGCCAGGTCACTCACATAAACTCCGCTGACCTGCCGCTGCGCTGATGTGGCAGCCAGTCCAAAGCTCACGGACAAGCCGGCCACCCCCTCCAGCAGGGTCTGGTAGTTGCCCGCGCCGTTATTGCGTATCTGCAACGCATGGGCTTTGAGCCGATAATCGACCTGGCGCAGCGGAACAACCAGATCACCGGGCCTGACCAGCAGGTCAGCCGCGTCGGAGATACGCAGGTCTTCGCTGTCGCGACAATTGCTGACGATCAACCAGCGGGCGCCGTAATCGCCGGGTCGGCGGGTAGTCGGGAGGGTAAATGACTCACTGTGGGGCACAGCGGTAATCAAGCTCAGCGTAGGCATGCCGCCGGCAGTGGCATAGCTGATAGGCGTTGCCAGCGCGGCCGGCACGCTGGCGCGGATACTGGCCGGCAAGCGGGCCAGATCCAGACAGCCGTACATATTCAGCATGCGAATTTCCTGGCCCAGACGACCGAGCAAATAACGCGCATCCTCCTGCAATATGGCCGCGCTGCGCTGCACCATGAAAGTCTGCTTGCTGGCGAGAAAAACCTGCACGACCCCCAGTACCAGCAGCAACCCGAGGGTTAACGCAATCAGCAGCTCGACCAGCCCGAAGCCGGACTGCCGGGACCGCTCGCCGTGCACGGCGGGGTGTGATGCATGGCCGTTCGAGCGCAGCATTACCTGACCACCGAGGACGTAATGAAGCGGCTATCATCTTCAGCGGCCCGGGTCCTGGCTTCAGACCAACTGAGGGTAATGGTCGCCCGGTTGTCGCTGACCGCAATACTGCCGGTACCCCGTGGCAAACGGCAGGTGACCGACTCGGAAAAATCGGCCAGATCCCGCGCGGTGATAGTGGCAGTAGCGCCATTCGGCGAGGCGAGAGTGGGTGCGTCGGGACTGGCAACGCACTCCCCCGCCACCGCAGCAATCGCATACTGGTCCAACTGTCCGGAATTGGCGCGCATGCGGTCGAGCAGGTCGCTGGCGATCAGACTGGCCTGGGTGCTGTAACCGGCACTGGCGTTGTAGCGAATGGCGTTGAGTTGCAGGGTTGCGGCACCGAGGACACCGACCGCCAGGACCAGCACGGCAATCATCACTTCGAGCAGGCTGACCCCGCGTTGGTGCTCAGCCGGTCGCTGAGACAACGCGATTAGCTGGCAGAAACAGCAGCGATAGGCTGTTGAACGCATCCTTGCGTGCATGATCGTCCAGTCCCTTGCAACGCACGCGATGTCATTGCTGACATCGGTGTACGGCGCGCACCTGGGCGCGCTTGGTGTACGTATATCCTGTACACACTACGACAGGGTCTTGATGGCGAAAACCTTAGCGGCTTGCAGCAAGGCGTGCAACCACCCAAAAGGGTGAGATAAAACTTGCGCAGCTACGTAGATAACCAGCAGATACCACGCCTTCACGCTGAATCAAGCCGGTTTTTTCTGCGGCTGTTATGCTGAAAAAGCGCTCAACCCATCGGCCAGTTGGCCGACGATACGCTGCCGCGCTTCACGGCTGCCCCAGGCACAATGCGGGGTAATAACCAGGTTAGGGATGTCGGTTGCCAGCAGCGGATTACCCTTCACCGGGGGTTCAACGCTCAATACATCACAGGCGGCACCCCCCAGATGTCCACCGCGCAGGCTGTCAGCCAAGGCCTGCTCGTCGACCATCCCGCCGCGTGCGGCATTGATCAGCAGGCTGCCGGGCTTCATCAGCGCCAGCGCCTGGGCATCAATCATGTTGCGGGTCTGCTCAGTCAGCGGACAATGCAGGCTGAGAATATCCACCTGCGGCAACAACTCGGCCAGCGCCGGGCGGCCCGGATGGGGCCGGCCCGGCAGCGCCCCGGCAATCACGCGCATACCGAACGCCTCGGCCAGGCGGCCGACGGCCTGACCCAGTTCGCCATAGCCGAGAATGCCCAGCGTCTTGCCGCTGAGCTCGGCAATCGGGTAATCCAGCAGGCAGAACTGGCTGCTGCGTTGCCAGGCGCCGTCTTTCACCGCCTGACGGTAGGATTCAAAGCGGGTGATCAATACCAGCATCAGCATCAACGTATGCTGGGCTACCGCCGGCGTGCCATAGGCCTGGCAGTTGCGAACCTGAATACCCAAACGCTCGGCCGCCTGCAGGTCGATATTGTTGGTGCCCGTTGCGGCGACCAGAATCAGCCGTAGGGCGGGATTGCTCTGCATCGCGGCGTCATCAATGACGACCTTGTTGGTCATCACCACCGAGCGACCAGCGATGCGCTCGCGCACCTGCTCAGGCGCGGTACTGGGATAAGCCTTGAAATCGGCCGAGCGATCGCGCAATGAACTGGTATCCAGATCATCCTGGTCCAGACTGGCGAGATCGAGAAAAACAACGGACGGGGAATATTGCATACAGACGGTATCTACCTGGCAGTGAGTTCAGCGACTAGAATGGCTACTTTAAACGGGGGAGTCCATGTACCTGAACGAATTTCTGCTGGTGGCGCTGGTGCATCTGCTGGCGGTTATCAGCCCCGGCCCGGATTTTGCCGTGGTCATACGCAACAGTGTCGGCTCAGGGCGTCAGGCTGGCATAGTCACCGCGCTGGGGGTCGGATGCGGCATTCTGGTCCACGTGGCCTATTCCCTGCTGGGTATCGGCTTGGTGGTTTCCCAGTCCGCTTGGCTGTTCAATCTGCTCAAACTGGCAGCGGCAGGCTACCTGTTCTACCTCGGCGTCAAGGCGCTGCGCTCACGGCCTCAGACGCTGGACGGCGACCTGACCCTGCGCCCACCCTTGGCTAACGGCAAGGCATTCGCTAACGGCTTCGTAACCAACGGGCTGAACCCGAAAGCAACCCTGTTCTTCCTGTCCCTGTTCACCCTGGTCATCAGCCCAGACACACCGGTCGGCGTTCAGGCTTTCTATGGCTTATACCTCGCTGTTGCAACCACGGGCTGGTTCTGCCTGGTCGCGCTGCTCTTCAGTCATGCCCGCGTGCGGCGTGGCTTTGGCCGCCTGGGTCACTGGTTTGATCGGTTGATGGGCGTGGTGCTGATTGGCCTGGGCTTGCACCTGGTCCTGAGCGAGTGGCTGAAGCGCGGGGCCCAGCCACTCTAGGCCTGATCAGGCCGCGCTGGGCTCGGCTTTGCACCATTGGGCCAGCGTCTCTATCCACTGCGGATGGTCATTCAGACAGGGCACCAGTACCAACTCCTCCCCGCCCGCTTCGATAAACTGTTCCCGCGCCCGATCACCAATTTCCTCCAGCGTTTCGATGCAGTCGGCGACAAACGCCGGACACATGACCAGCAGGCGTTTGACCCCCTGTGCCGCCAGCTCGTCGATCCGCGCTTCCGTATAGGGCTCGATCCATTTGTCCTTGCCCAGGCGCGACTGGAACGCCAGGGACCATTGATCGTCGCGCAACCCCATGCGCTGGGTGAAGGCGCGGGTGACCGAAACACACTGCGCGCGGTAACAGGTAGCATGGGCAGGTGAAGGGCGATCGCAGCAATCAGGGTATTTCAGGCAATGCGCACCGGTGGGATCGGCCTTGCGTAAATGCCGCTCCGGCAGTCCGTGATAGCTGAACAGCAAATGATCGAAGCCCTGCTCCAGCTGCGGGGTCGCACTGGCCACCAGGGCGTCTATATAGCCAGGCTTGTCGTGGAAAGCCGAGACCACCGTTAACTTGAGGTTCAGCTTGTGTTTGGCTACCACGCGCTGCGCTTCTCTGATCGAG
>JAWOGT010000324.1:0-16241 GCA_046496585.1 Halopseudomonas sp. | reverse complement strand
AGCCTGCTCCGGCTCGCCCTGAGGCTGGCCGGAGTAGGCTGCTGGTGCCGCTGGGCAGGACGCTTTGCATGACTGGGTCGAGTTGGGCAAGCAGGCGAAAGCGACGGCCGGTACCTTTGGCAAGCTGCTTAGCGCCGAGCTCAGGTTGGCCGGCGCCGATGCCGGTCGGCTTCTGGTAACGGGTCTGGCTTTGCTGTCGCTGGCATCCATGGCCTGGCTGGGCCTGTCGGTACTGTTGTCCTGGCTGGCGTATGAACAGCTGGCGTCGGTGACGCTGGCTTTGCTGGTGTTTCTGGGTATTCAGTTGCTGGCGATGGTGCTGCTGGTCAAAGCCATCAAGAAATTCAAGCAAAGTCTGGCTTTGCCTGCGACCAAGCGCAACCTGCGCGCCATAACGAACAGAGCGGCATCGACGAAAACGGAGAGTGCCGAGTTGAAGGAGTCTGAAGATGGCGCGCAAAGACCAAGTGCTTGAAATTCAACAGCTCGACGCTACGCTCTGTGCCCAGCGCGAAGCGCTCGGGGGCGTGGGTCATCGTCGGATGGAACAGCTGCGCGGGATACCTTCCTACTGGCTGGTAGCCGGCGGCGCCTGCGCGGGCGCGCTGGTACAGCGGGCGGGTTCCATGGATAATGTGGTCTCAAAGATGGGCTCCATGGCGCTTGCCGGATTACGGCTGTGGCCGCTCATCACCGGCGGTACAGGCGCGGGGAGCGCAGTAAGTGACTCAGTTGAATGAATAATAAAAAATGATCACTCACAATACTGCGTCCGATACCAGTGAGTTGCCGGGCGTAGTTGCCCCGGTGCACCGGACACCGAAGTCTTTACGCGTCATGCAGTGGCTGTTGGCGCTCGCATTGCTCTACACCTTGTATTTTGCCAAGTCCCTGCTGATGCCGCTGGTGGTCGGGCTGCTGTTTGCGCTGCTGCTGAGCCCGCTGGTGAGTATTCTCAAGCGCCTGTACATACCCAGAACCATGTCTGCGGTGCTGATCTTATGCCTGATCGGCGGCCCCTTCGCCGTAGTGATAACGCAATTGGCCGAGCCGGCCCAGCGCTGGGCGAAGGCGATTCCCGAGCTGTCAGACAAGCTGACAAAGCGGGTCAGTAGCCTGACAGACGAGTTTAGCTCGACTCAGATCATTTTGCCGCAGCCGCAGCCGGAGCCCGAGGCCGAGCCGCGAAAGCTCCGCTTCCTCGGTTGGTTCAGAGGTAAGGACGAGCAGCAGCAAAAACCGGCGCCCAGTCGACCTGTCCAGTCCGTTCCAGAGAGCAACAATGCGGTCAGCGACAGGATCAAGCAAGGTAGCCTGGAAGCGCTGCTATCGGCCCTGGGTGCCGCGCCGGTGATGATCGCGCAACTGATGACGGCGATTATTCTGATTCTGTTCCTGCTCGTATTCGGGCCGCGACTGTTTGCCGCCTTCGTCAATATCTTTCCCCAGGTCCATGACAAGCGGCGCAGCATCCTCTTGGTCAGAACCATCCAGGTCGAGCTGTCGCGCTATATTCTGACGGTCAGCGTGATCAATACCTGTCTGGGGCTGACCACCGCCGGCGCGCTCTGGTTGCTCGGTGTGGAGGACGCACTACTCTGGGGTGTGCTGGTTGGCATGCTCAATTTTGCCCCGTACATTGGCCCGCTGATCGGTACCGTGATTCTGTGTCTGGCTGGCGTGGTGCAATACGGTACGGTCGGCTTTGCGCTGGTGCCGGCACTGGTCTATTTCTCGATCAACCTGCTTGAGGCGCAGTTTGTCACGCCCCTGGTATTGGGCCGCAATATGCGCTTGAATCCGCTGATTATCATGGTCTGGCTGATCATCTGGGGTTGGCTCTGGGGTGTGATTGGCGTGCTACTCGCCGTGCCACTGCTGGTGTGCCTGAAGTTATCTGCCGCCCAGCTGGGCGTGATGACCAATTGGGTACGATTGATCGAAACCCGAGCCTAGTCCATTCGCACCTGCCCGGCCGGCTGCGGCCGTCATGTCCTCCGGCGCGCTTATGCCGGCTTGGGGCTGCGCTGGACCAGCGCCAGCGCCGAGACGATCAGTACGCCGCCGAGCAGCATGCGCAAGGTTGGTTGTTCTGCAAACAGATACCAGGCAAACAGAATACCGTAAACCGGCTCCAGCGCGAAGAATAGTGACGCCACGCGGGCTTTCAAAACGCTCAGGCTGGCAACGAACAGACCGTGGGCCAGCCCGGTACAGAACAGCCCCAGCAGCGCAATCCATAGCCAGTCCAGCGGCGCCATGTCGGCGACTGCCGCCACGCTGAAGGGCAGCAGGCAGACAAGGATAATGATGTTCTGCCAACAGGCGATCTGCACTGCATGCAAGTCACCGCTGGTGTAGCGGTTGCCGACCGACACGGCAGCGAAGCAGAAGCCGGACACTATCGCCCATAGCAGGCCGGTGGTGGCGCTGTCATTCAGATCAAAGGTCGGTGCGACCAGGATCAGGCCGGCGCAAACCAGACTCATTTTGAGCATATCCATGCGGCTCGGCGGCTCTTTCCACAGCAGCATTTCCAGTAGCACGACGAAGGCGGGAAAGCTGGCAAACCCGAGTGTGGCAATGCCGACGCCGGCAATTTTCACCGCATGAAAGAACGTCAGCCAGTGAATCCCCAGCAGCAGCCCGCAAGCGGCCAGCTGCAGCAAACGCACTCGGGTCACGCCACGCAGTATCGGCCGCGAGAAGAGTCGGGCAAAGATCAGCAGCGCCAGTACCGCGAAGAAAGCCCGGCCCAGCACGATTGCCAGCGGCCCGGCTTCCGCCAGTTTGCCGAAGATCCCGGTCAGGCCGAACATCAGTGCCGCCACATGCATGCTGGCAAGGGCGCGGGAATGAGTCATGGTCAGCATGGCGGCGAGTAGTCAGTAAGCAACATGGGCGATCCAGGCAAAACCCGCAGTCTACCTGTTGAGCGCGCCAGGGTAACCTTAGAGTTGGGCATCGGCTGCGATAGATCGCTGGCGGATTAGGCGGTTCAGGCGGATGTTATGTTGATATGATTGGTAACATTTTGCTTTTGGATGTCGAGATGAAAGAACAGACGCACGGGTTGCGGCAATGGGTTGCCCAGCTTAACCAGGCTGAATTGCCGGCTATGGCAGTGGTGGTGCATGACCTGCTGCGCCTGTCGCAATCGCATACGGCTTCGGTCAGGCAACTGGCCGAAGTGCTGCTGCGCGATGCAGCATTGACCGCCAAGGTGCTGCGCGTCAGCAACAGTGTTTACTGCAATCCTGGACGCGAAGTGATCAAGACTATCTCCCGCGCGGTGGTGGTGATCGGCTTTGACCAGGTGCGCATGATTGGCCTGTCTGTCAGTCTGCTCGACAGTCTGCTCGCAGATTCACCGCGCCAGCAGTTGCAGGCGTTGCTGGCGCGTTCCTTTCATGCTGCGATGCAGGCCCGCAACCTGGCGGACTACAATGCCTTGCCGAAAAAGGAAGAGATCTTTATCGCCGCGTTATTGCGTAATCTGGGCGAGCTGGCGTTCTGGAGCCAGGGCGGCGAACAGGCTGATCAACTGGCAGATGCGCTGGCCGTCCCCGGTGCGGACCAGGAGCAGGCCGTGCGGCGGATTCTGGGAACAGGTTTCGATCAATTGACTTTAGGGCTGCTGAAAACCTGGAATCTGGGTGAACTCGGGCAACTGGTGCAGGCTAGCCATAACGCCTCTGGCCCGGCCGCGCGCGCGGTCAATCTGGGTGTCGCCATCGCCGACGCCGCCCAGCAGGGATGGGCGGGGCAGGCGGTACAGACGCTGATCGCTCCGGTGGCGGAGTTGACCGGAATGACCGCGGAAGAAGCCCTGCAGCAGATCCTCGCCAGTGCGGACGAAGCCGTCAGGGTCGCGGGCACCTGCTCCAATGCCGATTTGCGCGCCTGGATCCCGAGTACCGCCGACCTGCCATTAGACCTCTCGGAATTGCTGCTGATGGATGCCGTCCCGGCCCAGGCCGCCAGGTCGATGGTTCAGGAGCCGCTGCTGCAGCCGAATCTGGATATGCTCAAGCTGTCCCTGCAGAACATGAAACTGATGGTCAGCAGCCCGATCAATATCGACAATACGCTCACCACGGTCATCAACGGGCTGCACCTGGGCGCCGGACTGGAGCGGGTGATGCTCTGTGTGCTGGCCGATAATCAGACGCGATTCCGCGCGCGCAAGGTGGCGGGCAAGGGCACGCAGCACTGGCCTCAGGAATTCAGCCTGGCCTGTGGCGAGCAGCAGCATGTTTTCAGCTACGCGCTGCGCAGCCGCCAACCACTCTGGATGGGCACGCCTGCGGCGATAAACCTGCATGATCTGGTCACGCCGGCTATCACCGGCTGGTTTGGCACCGGGGCGTTTTTCATCGCCCCGGTGCTGGCCGGCCAGCGCGAAATTGGCCTGCTGTATGCCGATATGCGCTTGTCCGGCAGGGCTCTGTCGGACAGCCAGTTCACCGCGTTCAGGCGCCTGGCCGAGATGACTGGCCAGTGTTTGCAGGCGCTCAGCCGGCACCGCTAATGATGTGTGCGGGTCTGGATTGCTGCGGGTCAGTGCTGTTCAGCTGGGCGACAAGCAGATCCCGGTGCCGGCCAGGCTGCAGTAACCGCCGGGATTCTTGTGCAGGTACTGCTGATGGTAGTCCTCGGCATAATAGAAGATCGCTGCCGGCCTGATCTCGGTGGTCACCGGCTGCTTGCCCGCCTGCAGCAGCAGATCAGCGTAACGCGCCTTGCTCACCTCCGCCGCCATCTGTTGCGCCGGGTCAGTCACATAGATGCCCGAGCGATACTGGGTGCCGGTATCATTGCCCTGGCGCATGCCCTGGGTCGGATCGTGTGATTCCCAGAAATGCTTGAACAGCGTGTCAAGGCTGACCTGCTCGGGGTCAAACACCACGAGCACCACTTCGTTGTGACCAGTCAGGCCCGAACAGACCTCATCGTAGGTAGGATTGGGCGTGATGCCGGCGCAATACCCGGCCGCAGTGGTGTATACGCCGGGGATGCGCCAGAACAGGCGCTCGGCACCCCAGAAGCAGCCAAGGCCGAAAATTACTTGCTGCATATCAACTGGGGAGGGTGGCTGCAGCGGCGTCCCCAGCACGCAATGGGTCTGGCTAGTAGCAATGGGCGTGTCGCGCCCGGCCAGTGCCTCTTCGGCACTCGGCAGGCGCAGCTTGTGTTCGGGAATGCGGCGAAAGAACATCGCAGGCTCCTGGGTCAGTTGGCAATAGTCAGGTGGCAAACGCTATGATGCGCTGGCGTCTGTGCCGCTGTCCAGTGACCCGAGTTGCAGCGTCGCCAGCAGGGCCGGCGCGTCGCCCATGGCGATAAAGTGCGGATTCAGCCAGGTGTCGCGCTGCGGATAACTGAAGCGCTGGCCGTTCAGCCCCAGTACCTGGCCGCCGGCCCCTTCCAGAACCGCCTGCGCCGCGCCCGTATCCCATTGGCAGGTCGGTGCATAGCGCGGGTAGAGGTCGGCGCGACCTTCGGCCAGCAGGCAGAACTTCAGCGAACTACCAACGTTGACGCGCTCGACATTGCCCTGGGTTTGCAGGTGCGCCAGCAGTGCTTCCTGTTCGGGGCTGGTGTGCCTGCGGCTAGCGACCACTACCAAGGGTTCGCCGGCGGCCCGGCACTGGATGGCTTGGGCGCTCTGGCCGTGCTGGCTGCGCCAGGCGCCCAGGCCCTTGCCGCCCCAGAAGAGGCTGTTGCGTGCGGGGATGCCGACCACCCCAAAGCGCACCTGACCGTGCTCGATCAGCGCGATATTGACAGTGAATTCGTCGCTGCCGGCGATGAATTCCTTGGTGCCGTCGAGCGGGTCGACCAGCCAGAAGCGCTGCCAGTGACGGCGTTGCGCCAGAGGGATAGCGGCGTCCTCTTCGGAGAGTACGGGAATGTCCGGCGTTAGCCGTTGTAGCCCGTCAACAATGATCTGATGGGCTGCCAGATCGGCTGCGGTGACCGGCGACGCGTCGGCCTTGTCCGTCACAGTGAGTGGTTTTTGCCACCAGTTGAGGGTTTCCGCCCCGGCACGGGCAACAATCTGCAGTAGCCCATCCAGCTCACACGGCAGGTGCTGATCCAGGTTCGGCGGCAGATTCATCGGCTTAGTTCGCCACGTTGCTCGAGCAGGTCGCGCACCAGGTACAACGCGGCCAGCGCCCGGCCTTCGGTGAAGTTGTCCCGGGCGATCAGCTCGCTCAGGGCGTACAGGTCGACGCTGTCGACGCGGATCAGTTCCGGTTCGTCTCCGGGCAGGCGTTTCTCGTACAGATCACGGGCCAGCACCACAGCAATCGACTGACTCATATAGCCTGGCGACAGCGACAGATGAGTGAGGTACTCAAGGCGCTCGGCACCGAAGCCGGCTTCTTCCATCAGTTCGCGGTTGGCGGCGTCGAGCACGTCTTCGCCCGGCTCGACCAGGCCCTTGGGGATCGATAGCTGGTAGTTGTCCATGCCGCCACAGTATTCTTCGATCAGCAGGGCCGTGCGTTCGTCCTGCATCGCCACAATCATCACGGCACCATAGCCCTGGCCCTTGTTGACCAGGCGTTCATAGGTGCGCTCGACGCCGTTGCTGAAGCGCAACTGCACTTGCTCTACCGTAAACAAGCGGCTTTTCGCAACGATACGTGCTTCCAGGGTTTCGGGCTTCTGTGGCATGGGGACTCCGTGGTTAACAGCAAATAGCTTGGGTATCATAGCGGCACGCGACAGCAAAGCCCACACGGCGCACTTTACTCATCCAGATCCACAACAAGGCTACTTCACGCATGCTGAACTGGAACACCATCGATACCGTACTGCTGGATATGGACGGTACCCTGCTTGATCTGCACTTCGATAATCAATTCTGGGTGCACTACCTGCCGCAATGCTACGCCGACCATCATGGTCAGTCACTGGCCTGGGCCAAGGCGGAAATCTATCCGTTGATGCACGCCAAGCAGGGCCAGCTGGACTGGTATTGCCTGGACTTCTGGAGCCGCGAGCTGGGCTTGCCGATCGTCGAGCTCAAGCGCGAGATCGCCCATCTGATCAGCCTGCGTCCAGATGCTGACCGATTTCTTCAGGCATTGCAGGTCAGTGGTCGTCAGGTCATCCTGATTACCAACGCGCACCGTGATGCGCTGTCGTTGAAGATGGAACGCGTCGAACTGAAAACCTATTTTCAACGGCTGATCAGCTCACACGATTTTGGCTATCCCAAGGAGGCACAGGCATTCTGGCAGGCATTGCAGGCCGACGTGCCGTTCGATCCGACGCGCACCCTGTTTATCGACGACAGCCTGCCTATCTTGCGTGCGGCGCGGGAATATGGTGTAGCAGAGCTGCTGGCCGTCAGGCAGCCCGACAGCCAGGGCGAACTGCGCGATACTGAAGAGTTTGCGGCCGTGGAGGATTACCAGACGCTGTGTGCGCAGTTGCAAGCGGCAAGCGGCAAGCGACAAGCCATAAGCCATAAGCCATAAGTCAAAAGCATAGCGCCGGTCAGGCAAAGTGCTGCCCGGCGATGATCTGGCTTGCAGCTTGCAGCTTGCAGCTAGCGGCGCTAGCCCTTGCCCTTGGTCCGCGTCTGGTTGGGTCTGACGTTCTTTTCCATATGCTCGATGATCAGTCCCGCGATGTTGCGCCCGGTAGTGGATTCAATCCCTTCCAGGCCGGGGGAGGAGTTGACCTCCATGACCACCGGACCGTGGTTGGAGCGCAGAATGTCCACGCCAGCCAGGTTCAGGCCCATGACCTTGGCCGCGCGGACCGCGGTCATGCGCTCTTCAGGGCTGATCTTGACCAGGCTGGCGCTGCCACCGCGGTGCAAATTGGAGCGAAACTCGCCGGGCTTGGCCTGGCGTTTCATCGCGGCGATGACCTTGTCGCCGACCACCAGGCAGCGGATATCGGCACCGCCGGCTTCCTTGATGTATTCCTGCACCATGATGTTGGCCTTCAAGCCCATAAAGGCTTCCAGTACCGATTCGGCGGCCTGTTCGGTTTCACACATGACCACGCCGATGCCCTGGGTGCCTTCCAGCAACTTGATCACCAGCGGCGCACCGTTGACCATGCTGATCAGGTCGGGGATGTCGTCCGGAGAATGTGCGAAGCCGGTCACTGGCAGGCCCACGCCCTTGCGCGAGAGCAATTGCAGGGAGCGTAGCTTGTCCCGTGAACGGGTAATGGCGACCGATTCGTTCAGAGGGTACACACCCATCATTTCGAACTGACGCAGCACCGCCGCGCCATAAAAGGTCACCGACGCGCCAATGCGCGGAATGATCGCGTCAAAACCCTCCAGCACCTCGCCCTTGTAGTGGATCGACGGCTTGTGACTGGCGATGTTCATATAGGCGCGCAGGGTATCGATGACCCGCACCTCGTGGCCACGTTCACGTCCTGCTTCCACCAGACGGCGGGTGGAATACAGATTGGGATTGCGCGACAGTATCGCGATCTTCATGGGGTTGATCCCTCAGGCTTTGGCGTAAATAGATTGATTTGTGGCTTGTCCTGCACAAAGCGCGCCCCCGGATTGATCACCAGCTGACCCTCCAGCATGGCAGTGCAACCCATCAGTACTCGATAACGCATGGACTTGCGGCAAGTTAAGGTGAAATCCACCCACCAACTGCGGTCGCCAAGGACCAGTGGTGTGCGTATGACATGTCGCTCTTGTATGTGACCGTTGGAACTTTTAATCGTTTTATATTCAATCAGCGGCGCCTCACATAACTGTTTGCGCTGCTTGTACAGGCTGCCGACATGGGCGTTGAAGCGCACCCAGGTCTGGCCGTCACGCTCGAAGGTTTCGATATCGCTGGCATGCAGCGCCGAGGTCTTGGCACCGCTATCGATCTTGGCCATGATCAGGTCAATGCCCAGGCCGGGCAAGCCGATCCATTCGCGCAGGCCGATCACGTTGAGGTGGTCAAAGGTCTTCATGCTGGAAACTCCGGGTGCGGGCACGAATGGCGCGCATCATGGGGCAAGTCATGCACTTCGACAAGCCTGATACACTGGATTGAGCACAGGAGTACAGCCCCTATGACCGAAGAGTGCAAGGTAAGACTGGATAAATGGCTTTGGGCCGCGCGTTTTTACAAAACACGGGCGCTGGCCAAGGCTGCAATAGAAGGTGGCAAGGTGCAATGCCGCGGCGAGCGCTGCAAGCCTGGCAAGGAGCCCCGGGTCGGCGATGCGTTGCAGATTCGTCAGGGCTTCGACCAGCGCACCGTGGTGGTCAGGGCGTTGTCTGGTCAGCGCCGCGCTGCAGCTGAAGCGCAGCTATTGTATGAGGAAACGCCGGAGAGCCAGCGTCTGCGTGAAGACGCGGCGCTCAAGCGCAAGGCCATGGGGCCGGGCATGCTGATCAGCGAACAGCGGCCGACGAAAAAACAACGCCGGCAGATTCACCGTTTCCGCAATGTGCACGATACCCCAACCGACGGCTCCTAGGTATAATCGGGTTTTTGCCGGGGCCGCCTTTATGTCATTTCAGGATACCACCCAGCGTTTTCTCTTCGAGCACGCCGATGTGCGTGGCGAACTGGTTTCGCTGGACCAGAGTTATCGGGAAGTACTTGCCAAACACGACTATCCGGAATCGGTCAAAGCGTTGCTGGGTGAGATGCTGGCTGCGACCGTGTTGCTGTCGACCACCATCAAGTTCGACGGTCTGCTGATATTGCAGGCCCGCTCGTCTGGTCCGTTGTCGACCTTGATGGTCGAGTGTTCCAGTGACCAGGCGCTGCGGGGTATTGCGCGATATGCCGGTGACCTTCAGGGCGACACGCTGCCTGAGTTGATGCCGGATGGCATCTTGACCATCACTATCGATCCGCAGGACGGCCAGCGTTATCAGGGCATCGTGCCATTGGAAGGCCTTTCATTGGCCGATGCGCTGAGCGCCTATTTTGATAATTCTGAACAGTTGCCGACCCGCTTCAGGCTGCATGCCGATGGTCGCACCGCCCGCGGCTTCCTGCTGCAGGCCTTGCCCGCCGATCGGCAGATTGATCCCGACGACCGCAACACCACCTGGGAACATCTGAGCATCCTGGCCAACACCCTGACAGCGGAAGAGCTGTTGTCACTGGATAATCAGACGCTGCTGCATCGTCTGTTCCATCAGGAAGATCTGCGCTTGTTCGATCCCGCTCGCGTGCGCTTTGAATGCAGTTGCTCGGCCGAGCGCTCGGGCAATGCGCTGGTCAGCCTCGGGCATGAGGATGCTCTGGCGCTGTTGGCGGAACAGGGTGGGGCAATAGAAGTGGATTGCCAGTTCTGCAACGCCCGCTACCGCTTTGCCAGGGCCGAGCTCGATGGCTTGTTCGACGCCGCCCAGCAACATGCGCGCAGCTTGCATTGAGATCTGGGAAGCCTCGCGGTAAGCGGCTTTCAGGTAAATAGTCAAACTCTATTGGAACCATGCAAAGGGCTTGCCTATCAGACTTACCACGCCGGGTGTTTTTTTGGCATAATGATGCGCCTTAGCGCTGACCTGGCGTAAATATAGAGCTGAGACCGAATCACCGGTCTTACAGAGATTTCGGTCACAGCCGAAGAGGATCAAGTTCGATGACGCAAAGTATGCACACCGTTTATACCGATCTAAGTATCGCTCATCTCGTCGAGCTGGCGATCCAGCGCAATGAAGGTCAACTGGCTGACAATGGCGCCCTGGTCGTAAAGACGGGTGAGCGTACTGGCCGCTCGCCAATGGATCGCTTTATTGTTGAAGAGCCCTCCACTCAGTCGGCTATTGCCTGGGGGCCAGTCAACCGGCCGTTCCCCGCAGACAAGTTTGATGCTCTATGGAAGCGCGTCGCCAGCTATCTGGCCGAGCGCACCAGCTTCGTCTCCCACGTGCATGTTGGCGCTGACCCCGAGCATTACCTGCCAGTGGTGATGGCGACTGAAACAGCCTGGCACAACCTGTTCGGGCGCACGCTGTTCATCAATCCAGAGCAGTTCAATCCGTCCGCCAAGGATCGCTGGCACATCATTAATGCGCCGCATTTTGTCTGCGAGCCAGAGCGTGATGGCACCAATAGCGAAAGCTGCGTGATCATCAACTTCGCCGAGCGCAAAGTGCTGCTGGCGGGTATGCAGTATGCCGGCGAGATGAAGAAGGCGATGTTCTCGGTGCAGAACTTCCTGTTGCCAGCTAAAGATGTGCTGCCAATGCACTGCGCGGCCAACGTCGGCGACGAAGGCGACACCACGCTGTTTTTCGGTCTGTCGGGTACCGGCAAGACCACGCTGTCGGCCGATCCTGCGCGTAACCTGATCGGTGATGACGAGCACGGCTGGGCGACCGGCTCGGTCTTCAACATCGAAGGCGGCTGCTACGCCAAGTGCATTGATCTGTCGCAGAAGAACGAGCCGGTGATCTGGAATGCGATCAAGTTTGGCTCCATTGTCGAGAACGTGGTCATTGACCCGAAAACCCGGGTTGCCGATTACACCGATGTCAGCCTGACGCAGAACACCCGCGTGGCCTATCCCCTCAAGCACGTTGAAAAGCGCGTGGTAGAGAACCGTGCCGGCGAGCCGAATGCGATCATCTTCCTGACCTGTGACCTGACCGGTGTGTTGCCGCCCGTTTCGATCCTCAACAATGAGCAGGCGGCCTATCACTTTCTGTCCGGCTATACCGCTCTGGTGGGCTCTACCGAGATGGGCTCGGGTGGTGGCATCAAGTCGACGTTTTCTACCTGTTTTGGCGCGCCTTTCTTTCCGCGCCCGGCGGGCGAGTATGCCGAGCTGTTGATCAAGCGCATCAATGCCTTTGGCAGCAAGGTCTATCTGGTCAACACCGGTTGGACTGGCGGTCCCTTCGGCAAGGGTAATCGTTTCAGTATTCCTACCACGCGCGGCATTATTGCTGCGATTCAGTCCGGCGCCCTGATCGATGCCGACACCGAGCACCTGCCGGTCATCAACCTGGATGTGCCAAAAGCCGTACCTGGCGTTGAGACCGTACTGTTGAACCCACGCAATACCTGGGCCGACAAGTCGGAATACGATGCGGCTGCAGCGGCATTAGCGACCCTGTTCGTCGAGAACTTCAAGAAATTTGAGGTGGCTGCTGAGATCGTGGCTGCCGGTCCCAAGCTCTAAGCAAGACCGGTTCTGCAGAAAAACCCGCTGAAAACGCGGGTTTTTTTGTTTCTGCGCTCCTCTGCAGCGTCGCTTGACGGGATTGTGATGTCGGCTGGCGGCGCTCAAGAGCGCATTATTCGCAGCGTATTGGATTGTTATTGGGCAATGCAGCATTTTAGGGTTGACAGTCTGACGCTGGTCGGTAAAATGGCGCGCCTTGGCAGGGGATATGTAACGCAAGTTACTGCTCTCGTCAGGGTGTTAAAAGTAATTCCGCGATAGCTCAGTTGGTAGAGCAAATGACTGTTAATCATTGGGTCCCAGGTTCGAGTCCTGGTCGCGGAGCCACTTGGAACATGATCGGGGTATAGCGCAGCCTGGTAGCGCGCCTGCTTTGGGAGCAGGATGTCGAGAGTTCGAATCCCTCTACCCCGACCACTTATTTGTACCGGTTTTTTGAGAATGGGTCGTTAGCTCAGTTGGTAGAGCAGTTGGCTTTTAACCAATTGGTCGTAGGTTCGAATCCTACACGACCCACCACTCAAAACCCTTCTCTGATACACCCCCCCCCCTCTTTGTTGCCCGCGTCTGCCAAAACAGCCTATGGCTGGCTTGTACCTGTGTTAACCAACCTCTATGGTATCCGCAGTTGCTTGTAGAGTGAGTCCAGCGTGTATTCAGTTTTTCATCTAGTTGTTTGTTGCCCATGGTCATCCTGACCACCCCTCTGGCCAGTCGCTTTGCACGCATCGCTCTGGGGCATGTGCGCAGGGAATTTCCGCATTCGGGAAATCTGCGGATCAACTCGGCAGCCGATCTGGCACTACCCCACCAGCAGCACCCGATCTTCTACGGCAGTTATGACTGGCACTCCTGCGTGCACAGCTATTGGTTGCTGGCGCGTCTGTTGAGAGCCTTTCCTGAGCTCCCCGAAGCACCGGCGATCGTCGCGTTGTTCAATCAGCAGTTGAGCGCGGACAAGGTAGCCGGTGAGCTGGCGTATTTCAGGGTGCCTGGCCGCCAAGGCTTTGAGCGGCCTTATGGCTGGGCCTGGCTGTTCAAGCTGGCACATGAGCTGGGTTTGCTGCCGACGGATACTGGCGGGCGCTGGAGAGGTGATCTACAGCCGTTGGTAGATGAACTTGCCGGACGACTGGGCGGTTATTTGCCCAAGCTCGGCTTTGCGGTGCGCAGTGGCAGCCATGCCAACACCGCCTTTGCGCTGACGCTGGCGCTGGAGTATGCGCGGCATGCGGCGGATCACCGCTTGCAGCAGGTCATCGAGCAACGCGCACGGCACTATTTTCTCGCCGATCAGGATTGCCGCCCCTGGGAGCCAGGCGGTGAGGATTTCCTCTCACCCAGTTGGCAGGAGGCTCTCTTGATGCAGCAGCTGCTGCCGAGCCAGGAGTTCCAGTGCTGGTTTTCCGCATTCCTGCCCGATTTGGCCGCCGGCCAACCGCACTGTCTGCTGCAACCGGTCACCAGTATGGATCGCCGCGATGGCCGATTGGCGCATCTGGATGGGCTGAACCTGAGCCGGGCCTGGTGTATGCGTTTGCTGTCTGCGGGCCTGGCTGCAACCGACGCCAGTAAAGTACTGCTCGAGCGCGCCGCTAGCGCCCACCTGCAGGCAGGGCTGGCGCATCTGCAAGATGACTATATGGGAGAGCACTGGCTGGCGACCTTTGCACTTCTGGCGCTGGCGGACTGAGCCCGCCAGGGCCTTGCTCAGTGCAGCTTCAGGCGCGGCTCGGTGCTGCGCCCTATGCGGTCGCTGAGCATCAGCATCAGCGTGCGGGGCACGCCATACAGGGCCATCTGATGCATGCGATACAGCGAGACATAAAATAGCCGCGCCACTTTACCTTCAAGCATCACGCTGCCCGTCAGATTGCCCATCAGATTGCCGACGGCGCTGAAGCTCGCCAGCGAGATCAGCGAGCCGTAGTCGCGGTAGTGATAGGTGAGCAGCTCCTTACCCTCGATCAGCAGGGTCAGATTCTTCGCCAGCAGGCTGGCCTGCTGATGGGCCGCCTGGGCGCGGGGCGGCACGAACTTGCCTTCCTCGCCGGAGGGGCAGGCGGCGCAGTCACCAAAGGCAAAAATATGCTGGTCGAGAGTAGTTTGCAGGGTTTTGTAAACGGCCAGCTGATTGATCCGGTTGGTTTCCAGCCCCAGCTCGGTCAGAAAGCGCGGCGCGCGGATGCCTGCGGCCCAGACCTTGAGCGAGGCGGGGACCCGTTCGCCATTCTCCAGTAACAGACTGTCGGCAGTGACCTCCTTCACGGGTGAGCCGGTATGCAGCTTTACCCCGAGTTTCTCCAGGGTGTCGGTCACCGGATCACTGATGCGCTCGGGCAAGGCGGGCAGTACCCGGGCGCTGGCCTCGATCAGATTGATATTCAGGTCTTCCGGGCGAATGCGGTCCAGTCCATAGGCCTGCAGCAGGCGCGCGGCATGGTGCAGTTCTGCCGCCAGCTCTACGCCGGTCGCGCCAGCACCGATAATGGCGACGTTGATCTGCTCGCTGATCGCCTGTTCACCGCTGGCCTGGGCTTTCATGTACTGATTGAGCAGCCGCTGGTGAAAGCGCTCGGCCTCGGCGCGGGTATCCAGAAACAGACAGTGTTCGGCGGCGCCCGGGGTGTTGAAATCATTGGTCGTACTACCCACCGCCAGTACCAGGTAGTCGTAGCCTATTTCTCGCTCGGGAATCAGCTCCTCACCCAGCTCATCGGCGATGGCGCCAAGACGTATGCTGCGCCGCTCGCGGTCAAGCTGGGTCATCGCGCCGAGTTGAAAGTTGAAATGATTCCATTTGGCCTGGGCGACATAATTCAGTTCGTCCCCTGTGGAGTTCAGCGATCCGGCGGCCACCTCGTGCAGCAGCGGCTTCCAGATGTGTGTCATGTTGGCGTCGACCAGGGTAATGCGCGCGCGTTTTTTCTTGCCTAAACGGCGGCCCAGGCGGGTGGCCAACTCCAGACCTCCAGCTCCTCCTCCAACCACCAGTATGCGCGGTAATGCAGCCTGCGATTCAGCGTACGACAATTCAACGTGCGGCATGGACGTGACTCAGTAGGAAAGAAACCGGGCGTCAGTACAAGCGCGCAGCGCAGGTGCCCATGCGAGGTGGGTCACCCCAAAACCAGGCTGCCGAGCAGTCGGGACAGCAATCCCATACCGATAACCGAGCCAAGAATCACCAGCAGCAGCAACCATACCTTGAAGGGCCGGCGCTCGACTTTCTGGGCCGGCAGGTTGAGATACTCATCGACCTTTTTCTGGTCTTCGGGGTACAGGCGGCTGGGCATGTTGGGACCTTTTTATCGTTATGCAGTAGGTTGCTGGGTTCCGGCTTGAATGACTATCGGCATATTCTAGACGCTGGTGGCGGCTAATGCATCCGTTGCTTTGTGCCTCCCGACCGGGCGCGCGGGACTAACGCTGGGCGGTCACCCTGCGACAACCTGTCCGTGAGATAGCTCGGCGGTACTGCTATGATCCACGCAAAAGCAAGCACAGAGAGCAACCTATGTTGGCAGCCAGCCTTTTGACCACCACCCAGTGCATAATGGCCTTGCTCCTTTATGCGGGCGCGGTACTCTGGGCGTTGTACCGGGTCCAGTGGATAGAGCTGTTGGCTGACAACCGCCGTCAGCATCTGTTGTTCGGCAGTATGTTCATGCTCGCCGTGCTGTGGCTGGTCAGACGCGATTTTGATAATGGCCTGACCTTTCACTTTATCGGCTTGACCGCGGTAACCCTGCTGCTTAACTGGCAACTGGCAATTGTTGCCGGAACGCTTGCCCAGCTGGGCATGCTGGTGATCGGTTGGGATGATGCCGCGGCCTTTGGCGTCAACGGCATTCTTCGCGTATTGCTGCCGGTGGCGGTGACGCTGATGGTCAGCCGCGGGCTGGAGCATTTCAAGCCGGGCAACCTGTTCATGTACATCTTCATCAGTGGCTTCTTTGCTGCAGGCTTGTGTGGCGTGGTGACCATTCTTGCGGGCATGGGGCTGCTGGCCTGGTCCGCGGAATTGGCGATGCCGGCAGCCCCCTTTGAGGTGATTGGTTTTCTGCTACTGGCGGCGTTTCCCGAAGCCTTTATTA